>NZ_JAXQGA010000004.1:0-261019 GCF_034438075.1 Acetobacterium sp. K1/6
TTCATCTCCAGTTCGTACTGCCACAATGTTGGCATAGGTCTGTGCCGCTAAGGAATCTTTTTCTTCTTTCGCGATGGCATCGGTTCCGGCATTCAGTCCTGCTTCAATGGCATAGTTTCCGTTAATAACAGCCAAATCAACATCCGGAAGTGAGCGTGCCAGTTGAGCCGCCTCCAGTTCTTTAAAAACAAGATTTTTGGGATTTTCAATAATGTCTTTTGGTGTTGCTTCCAAACCAACATTCGGATCAACCTTGATTAAGCCAATTGTTTCAAGTAATAAAAGTGCTCTGGCTTCGTTTGTTGTATCATTTGGGATGGCAATCGTTGATCCATCAACAATGGCATCCAAAGTTTTTAATTTACCTGGATATAAGCCCAATGGTTCATAATGAACCGCACCGGCACTCACCAACTTGGTATTATTTTTCACATTAAAGTCTTCCAGGTAGGGGAGATGCTGGAAAAAGTTGGCATCTAACTCTTTATTTTCCAAGGTTAAATTCGGTTGAACATAATCGGTAAATTCTTTAACTTCAAGGGTGTATCCCTCTTCTTTTAATACTTCACCAGCAACCGCTAAAATCTCTCCATGAGGTGTTGGACTGGCCCCGACTACAATGGTTTTGTCATCTGTGCCTTTCGCCGCACAGCCTGAAAATAGGGCCAAACCGAGAACACTGACCAATACTACTAAACCTAATTTTTTCATGATCTTCTCCTTTTCTTTTCTTTCATATAATTCCTAGTTGAATAATATGTAATATAACATGGGCGGTGTTTACTGTCAACCCAAATTATCTGCGGATCGTAAAATCCTGATTCTTTATTTTCGGCGATCCTGTTTTTGGGCAATTTTCATACCAACTTCTTGAAAGAGCTGGACGATTAAAACCAGTAATATTACGGTTATCACCATCATACCCGTTTCATAACGATAGTAGCCAAAGCGGATGGCAATATCTCCCAGGCCGCCGCCACCGACAATCCCTGCCATCGCGGAATAACCTAAAATAGTGGTGGTCGCAATGGCTGCGCCAATAATCAACGAGGGCTTCGCCTCAGGAATCATCACCTTGGTCACCACCTGCATGGGACTGGCGCCCATTGACAGTGAGGCTTCAATAATCCCATAATCCACCTCTTTAATAGAAGATTCCACCAACCGGGCAATAAATGGTGCCGCTGCAATCACCAGCGGTACAATGGTTGCCGTTGATCCAATGGTTGTCCCGGTAATCAGCCTTGTCAGAGGAATCACTGCAATTAGCAAAATCAAAAACGGGATCGACCGGGTAATATTGACCACCATGTTGAGTACCTTATTAAGCCACTTCATCGGGACAATCCCATCGGAATCGCTGGTGACCAGCAAAACGCCCATCGGTAACCCAATAACATAGGCCAGAAGTGTTGACGCCAATGTCATATAAAGGGTCTCAAGGGTTCCTTGAACCATCAATGCCGTCATTGAACTATCCCACATGGGTACCCACCTCCTCAACCGTAATTTGATGTGAGCGGAGATAATTAACGGCCCGTGCCGCACTCAGCTCATCCTCAGGCAATTGGATCACCATTTGCCCAAAAGCAAAGCCATCAATATTTTTCATATCGGCATGGAGAATATTCACCAGACATTTTGTTTCGAGGATCATTTTTGCAATCACCGAATCACTGGATGATTTTTCATCAAAGACAATTCGATACGTGTTTTTGCCCATCACCACCGAACCCTGATCACCTTCAGAAAAAATCATTTTTTTGGCAATCTCGGTTTTGGGGTTTTTAAAGATCTCTTCAACCTCACCGTTTTCGGCAATTTTACTTTTATCGATGATTGCCACATGGCTACAAATCTGCTCCACCACACTCATTTCATGGGTGATGATCACAATGGTAATGCCCAATTTTTGATTGATTTCTTTTAACAGCTTGAGTATGGAATTGGTTGTCGATGGATCCAGAGCTGATGTCGCCTCGTCGCATAACAAAATCTTAGGGTTATTAGCCAAGGCTCTGGCAATCGCGATCCGTTGTTTTTGTCCCCCCGACAACTGGGTAGGATAGGCCTTGGCTTTATCGGGTAAGCCAACCAACTCCAACAGTTCAGCGGTTCTTTTTTTGGCCGTTTCTTTATCCACCCCGGCAATTTCAAGGGGAAAAAGAATATTTTTTTCGGCAGTTCGTTGCATCAGCAAATTAAATTGCTGAAAAATCATACCCACCGAATAACGTACCGTTCTCAGTTCTTTTTCGGCTATTTTTGATATATCCTGTCCATCAATAAAAACACTGCCGCTGGTGGGCTTTTCAAGAAGATTGATACAGCGAACCAGGGTGCTTTTACCAGCCCCGCTCATACCGATAATTCCATAGATATCGCCCTGGTCGATGCTTAGATTTATGCCATCTAACGCTTTTACTTCGCCGCTTTTAGGACGAAAGGTTTTCCCCAGATCCTTTATTTCAATGATGGGTTTTTGGGACGTCTTTTTCGTTTCGATGTTCCTTACCCTCCTATAATCAACAAATTTAAATAAATAAAACCATCTTAAAAACAGTGGGTTTAACACACACCCACCGTTTATTATAGTATCGATTTCATTTTCTTGTCAAGCTTAATAGCACCTTCGGCTACTTAAATATCGCGAATTTGTGCGCCAAATGGAAACAATGCCAGTTTGGCAAATTTAAACCATTGTAATCCAAAGGGTATCCCAACCAGGGTAATACAGTAAATAATCCCCAGAATCGCAGATCCCGCGGCTAAACCCCAACCGAAAATCAGGATCCACAAAATATTTAAGATTACCGATCCGGTTCCCATGTTTGAATAATCAACGGTTTTACCAAATGGCCAGAGGACTAACTGCGCCATTTTAAAAGCCTGCAATCCCAACGGGATACCAATAATGGTAATGCAGCAGAGAATGCCGGCTAAAAGCCAAGCGATCGCCATAATCAGGCCCCCCAAAATAATCCAGATAATGTTACCAATGATGCTCATACTTTTCCCTCTTTTCAATGTCACTTTATTTGTTTCTTGTGAAAGTAACTGCTTTTTACGTCAGTTTTTAATGACCCGCTTCTTATTTTAAAGATGGGTCCCGGGCTACCGCCGCCTTTTTAAACTCACGGTTGCCGATATGGCAATAACCTCCGGGGTTCTTTAACAGATAGTCCTGGTGATAAGCTTCTGCAGAGCTGTAGTTTTCAAGCGGCAATACTTCAATGGCCAGGGGCACCCCGTATTGCTGCCTTAACTGATCGACTGATTCTAATATCACCGCTTCATCGGAAGGATCCGAAAAATAAATGCCGGTACGGTATTGAGTGCCTCGATCATTCCCCTGACGATTGACCGCTACCGGGTCGATGACTTCAAAATACAGACTTAACAAAAATGGTAAGCTGATCACTTGATTGTCATAAAGCACCTTAACGACTTCAGCATGCCCGGTATTTCCATGGCACACATCCTCATAGGAGGGATTCGGGGTTTTTCCGTTGGCATAACCCACCTCCGTCTTAACAACCCCTCTGATGGCTTTAAAATACATTTCCGTTCCCCAGAAACAACCTCCAGCCAAAACGATTTCTTTGCTGTTTTCTTTTTTATTGTTTTCCATATCAATTTCCTTTCCAGATTTCCATAATTTTTGCTATTGTTATCGCTTGCTGTTCAGCCGATGAAATAGATGCGATCCCATCGCCGGACTGTTCTCCATAATTACCGAATCCGCTATGATTACCACCTGCTATTTCATAATAACGGGCCGTGACCGGCAGCTTATTTCGGCCTTCGGTAAAGCCCTGTTGGTTAATAATCTGATCTTCGCTGCCATATAGAGTCACTACCGAATGACTGCTCTGAGAAAGCGATTCATTGGGATAAGCACCTAATAAAGTCAGCCCCGCTACCTTGTCTTCATGTTCGGCCAGATAGTCCGAAGCCATGGCGCCGCCCAAAGAGTGACCCACCATGATCCAATGCTCGATCTCCGGCAACGCTTCCAACACCTTGTCAGCACCGTTTGCATTAAACACGGCCAGATTAAAGGGCATCCCCACAATCACAGCCGGATAGCCTTGTTCCGCCAGTGAGCGCATCAGCGGAGCATAAGCGATATCTTCCACCTTACCACCGGGGTAAAAGATAAAACCCGTTTCATCCTGACCTGTTGTTGGCATAAATATGGTCAGATTTCCTTCTTCCCTGACAATTACCTGATTTCCTGAGATCAGGGCCTCATGGGCAGTTTGATCAGCATGGTAATAATCTCCCAGATAGGTCAATGTTATAATGACAAGCGCCACCAATACCATTCCAATTATTTTGCTGATACGTATTAAGCTTTGCCCTTGTTTCATAACCATCTGCTCCTTTTCATTCCAAAATGACATGATAATACAGATTTGCTCTATTTTATACCCCAACCCGTTATAAAACAACATTTAAGTCATTTTAACATTTTTCAAAAAATAAAAAAACCGCAATCACTGCGGTTTTGATTTCAAATGGTGACCCATGGGCGACTTGAACGCCCGACACCCTGATTAAAAGTCAGATGCTCTACCAACTGAGCTAATGGGTCATGCTATAATTTACTTTTTGTTTGTCTCCAAACGATAATGAATACTCAACTTTGCCTAACTAAGCGATTCACACAAAAATGTTCACTTCCTTCGGTCGTGCATTTTTGGTTCTCTGCTTTGCAACTGAGCTAATGGGTCATGTCTTTTTTCTGTCTTCTCTGCCGAGCAAAAGTGGCAGGGGTAGCAGGACTCGAACCTACGGATGCAAGAATCAAAATCTTGTGCCTTACCAACTTGGCTATACCCCTATTAATATAATGCTATTGAAATGGGGTGGATAATGGGACTCGAACCCACAACTTCCGGAATCACAATCCGACGCTCTAACCGATTGAACTATACCCACCACGAGATAAATACGATAAAATAAATGGTGCGCCTGAGAGGATTCGAACCTCTGGCACACGGCTTAGAAGGCCGTTGCTCTATCCTACTGAGCTACAGGCGCTCAATTCTTTTCGCAAAAATGGAGCGGGTGAAGGGAATCGGACCCTCGCGACTGGCTTGGAAGGCCAGGGCTCTACCACTGAGCTACACCCGCATTGCCTCTCTTAGAGACAAGTGTTAGTATACTTTAAATAGAAAGAGTTGTCAACTACTTTTTATTTTTTATTTGATGCTCGCTTTATTTTGCAAACACACCGTAATCCGTCATCAAAAAATGAAATGTCTTAGACGGTTTTAATGCCCACACCTTTTTTAAAAATATGCGCCGCCACTAAAAATACACTAATAACAAGGCCAATTGTTAAAATAACATGAATCACAATATTGCCTTCACATACCCCAATATAGGCATATCGGGAAACATTAACCAGGGGATAGATCGGGTTTATGTATTTAATGGAAGATAATAATCCCGGCAACTTTGAAATTTCAAAAAACACACCACCTAAATAGGTAAGAGGCGTAATGATAATTGCCAATGCAAAATTCATCTTTTCAAAGTTATCCAGCACCAGCCCGGCAATCAAACCCAGTGATGCGAAGACAAAGGATGTTGCGGTTAATGCCAATACAAAAAACAGTGGATGCACTACTTCATAACCGACAAAGAAAATTGTTGCCGCATAGGTTAGAATACCCACCAGCACCCCACGAAACATCCCCCCAAAAACAAAGGCCAGAATTTTTTCGGTAATTGAGATCGGGTAGCTGTTTAAATCCTGAATGGTATTCTGAAATTTTTGCGAAATCATTGAAAACGCCGGATTTTGAAACGCGGCAAAAATCGCCCCCATTGTCGCTAAGCCGGGCACTAAAAAATTAAGATAACTAATCCCTTCGATCCCGACCTCCCTGGTTTGAAGCATCCCCCCAAAGATTAACATGTATAAAATGTTTGAAATAAGCGGAGCCAGAACCGTCTGAACTGGCACCTTCATAAACCGATGAATTTCCTTGTTCAGGAGGGTTAAAAATCCAATTCTATTGTAAAATATCCTGTTTTTCATCTGTTCTCCTAATGTTTGATGATATTTAAATAAATATCTTCGAGCTTTGGTCTTTCCACCACCAGATTAGTAAATTCCATGTTTTTCTCTGACAGTTGTCGAAAGACTTTGGACAAGTCCTTCTTTGAGGCCTTCAATTGAAGTCTGGTTTTGTCTTCGATATGCGGGTGGTAGTCACTTAAAAAATCAAAATCAGCTAGACTTAGCTCATCTTCAAAATGAACTTCAATGATGGATTCCCGGGAAAACGCATCCATCAACTCTTCTTTAGGCTCATCGGCAATAATTTTTCCACCATCAATAATTACAATCCGCTTACACAGTTTTTCGGCTTCCTCAATATAATGAGTGGTCAGGATGATGGTGGTACCCGATTCATGCAGCTTAACCAGAAAATCATATAAGGTATGCCGCATTTCAATATCGACTCCTGCTGTCGGTTCGTCCAGAATCAGAATTTTGGGTTTATGAACCAATGCCTTGGCGATTAAAAATCGCCGTCGCATCCCTCCGGATAGATCCCGGATTCTGGCGCTTCTCTTTTCGGTTAAGTACAAAGCGTCCAGAACTTCATCGATGTATTCCTTGTTATCCTTGATCCCGAAATAGCCGGACTGTTTTTTTAGCGCTTCATCTACGGTAAAAACAAAATCATACCCGGTATCCTGGGGCACAATGCCAATAATCTTTTTTGTTTCAAGCTCATTTCTGTCGAGGCTGTACCCGCCGATACTGACATCTCCCCGGGTCTTTTTTACATTACCGGCAAGAATATTGATCAGGGTACTTTTTCCCGCCCCATTTTGCCCCAGCAAGGCGGTAAATTCGCCTTCTAAAATTTCTAGATTGATATTTTTTAAAGCCTCTTTTTTCCCTTTTTGATAGGTCATTGATACATCTTTAATACTCAGCATTGATTGCCTCCTTTTTCCGTCTTTCTGTCAGTCGCGCCAAAGCGGGATGATTTTTGCGTTAATTTCGCCATTCTCAATGATAATCAATCCATAGCTTTCAGGATCTCCCATTCTGGGAGCCCCCACCGAGCCAGGGTTCATCATTAGAATGCGGCCATCATCTTCGATATAAGCGTGGTGGGTATGACCATAAAGAATCACCTCGGCCTTTTTTTCCAACCCGGCAACGTAAAGACGGTGCAAATCGTTCTTGACGCCGTACTTATGGCCATGGCAGGCAAAAAATTTAAAGCCGCCCAAAATGGTCTCCAGCGACATACTGCCATCATCAGCAAAAGAATCCAAATTGCCCTTCAGGATGTGGATGGGGGTATTTGTGATCGTACGCAGATAGAGGGCATCTTCGACATAGTCTCCAAGATGAATCATCACATCCACTTGGCCCATCTCCTGGACGGCTTGTTTTACCGCTTTTAAATTACCATGGCTGTCACTCATTACACCAATTTTCATTTTATCCTCCATCCCTTCCTTCTGCTTAATTAAAGGATCCGATTGTCCTGTTTTTAAAGTGCCTGATTCAACAGTTCCCGAGCCTTTGCAATAGCGACCGCCCGATGACTCAACCGATTTTTTTCTGCTTTGGTCATGTCTCCGTAGCAACGGCCAGACGCTTCATGGATAAACAGCGGGTCATAGCCGAATCCGCCAACACCGCAATAATCAAAGGCAATTTTCCCCCGGACCAGACCTTCGCAGCATAACTCCCGTCCATCAGGCAGAATCATCGCGATGACGGTGATAAAAGCAGCTCCCCGATTCATTTCCGGCACATCTGCCATTTCCTTTAAAAGCTTTTTATTATTATCTGCATAGGTGGCCTCTTCTCCTGCATAACGAGCCGAATAAATCCCCGGAGCCCCATTAAGGCAATCAACCGATAAGCCGGAGTCGTCGCCCATAATGATCAGGTCTTTTCCCTTAACAAGGGGCTGTAACGCCCGCACCTTTATCAGCGCATTCGCTTCATAGGTTTGACCATCTTCAATGATGTCAATGTCAATGCCAAAATCCTTCATCGTCTTGACTTCAAAATCCGCTCCCAACATCGTCTTCAGTTCTCTGGCCTTATCCGGATTACCGGTGGCTAAAAGTATTGTTCTCATTATCATTTACCCGTTATTCCTGTAATGTACCTTTTTGGAAGGCGATGATTTTTTTAATGCTCGCTTCTCCGAGTTCTAACATCTTTTGAAGTTCTTCCTTTTTAAAGGGACGTTCTTCACCGGTTCCCTGAATTTCAATGATTTCGCCGGTTTCAGTCATGACCATGTTCATATCAACCTCAGCGTTTGAATCTTCTTCATAACACAGGTCAACGATGGCTTCGCCCTCAAAAATCCCAACACTAGTAGCAGCGACAAAATTGGTAATTGGCATTGCTTTAATTTTCCCCTTTTCAATCAGATCTGATAAGGCATCATGGAGGGCCAGAAATGAACCGGTAATCGCCGCGGTCCGGGTTCCACCATCGGCCTGGATTACATCACAGTCAATCCAGATGGTCCGTTCCCCGAGCATTGAAAGGTCGATGACTGATCTCAGACTCCTGCCGATTAAGCGCTGGATTTCCATGGTTCGGCCATCGATTTTGCCACGGTTGCGATCGCGACTTTTACGGGTATTGGTTGATCCGGGAATCATTTCATACTCGGCAGTGATCCACCCCTTTTTCTGACCTTTTAAAAATGGTGGTACCTTGTCTTCCACCATGGCGGTGCAAATGACTTTGGTATCGCCCACTTCAATGAGCACCGATCCCTGAGCATGTTTAATAAAATGTCGGGTAACCTTTATTGGTCTTAATTCATGGGCTTCCCGACCGTCAATCCGTTTTTTCTCTACATTAATTTCTTCACTGTTTTCCATAGTTTTCCTTTATCTATTTCTCATTATTTAAGGGATTACCACAAATCTTGTAGTAACCCCTTAGTCAAAATTTCTGTTTCTTAGTACCAACAATTGTTTTGCTTTATCTTATAAAAATCCTAACGATGCGATGCCAAATGTTTAGCTACAACCGCCCGAATAATTTCGTTAGCGACCTGGGCATTCGCTTTTCCTTTTGTTACTTTCATCACCTGACCGGTTAAGAAGCCATAGGCTTTTTCATTACCGGCGCCTATATCTTCAACCGATTTGGGATTATCCGAAACGATTTTTTCAATGATGGCTTCCAGCTCGCTGCTGTCACTCATTTGCGCCAGACCCTTATCTTTAACAATATCGCCCGGGTTTTTGCCGGTACTAAACATTTCTTTTAAAACTTCTTTACCAGTGTTGCCACTGATTTCATTGTTTTTGACCAGTTTTAGCAACGCTACCAATTGCGTCGGAGTAATCGAAATATTTTCCATACTCAGTTCATTTTCTTTTAGTAATGGTGGAATTTCCACCATCATCCAGTTAGAAATCTGTTTGGGTTCATTATACAGCGCCACTGCTTCTTCAAAGAAGCGAGCGGTGACCCCCGTGGTTGTCAGCACCCCGGCATCGTATTCCGGTAGTTTATATTCATCAATATAGCGCTGTTTTTTGGCTTCCGGCAATTCCGGCAGTTCGCTTTTAATTTTTTCGATGTAATCGGGTTCCAGCACAATCGGGACCAGATCCGGTTCCGGGAAGTAACGATAATCATGAGCTTCTTCCTTGCTTCGCAGTGAAGATGAGGTCCCTTTGGTGTCGTCCCACTTACGGGTTTCCTGAATAATCGTGTGACCTTTTTTAATCTCAATGATCTGTCGTTTGCTTTCGTATTGAACAGCCCGGATCAGCGCCCGGAACGAGTTTAAGTTTTTCATTTCAGTTCGGGTTCCCAATACTTCGCATCCTTTTTCCCGAATCGATAGATTCACGTCAAAACGCATCGAACCCTGTTCCATCTTACAGTCAGAGACGCCAGTATATTCCAGAATATTTCTGACCTTTTCGGCAAAGGCGCGGGCTTCCTCGGCACTGCGCAGATCCGGCTCGGTGACGATCTCAATCAGCGGTACACCACAGCGGTTAACATCCAGAAGCGTCCCGTCGGCCGATTCATGAAGCAGCTTTCCGGCATCTTCTTCGATGTGAATACGGGTGATGCCGATGTCTTTTTTAACGCCATCGACTTCAATGCCAACTACGCCACCGGTACAGATCGGTAAATCAAACTGGGAGGTTTGATAGGCTTTGGGTAAATCCGGATAAAAATAGTTTTTTCGATCCATCTTGCTAAAGTGGGCAATTTCGCAATTAAGGGCTAAACCCGCCCGGGTGGCGTATTCAACGACTTTTTCATTCAGTACCGGTAACACCCCGGGCATCCCCAGGCAAACCGGGCAGGTATGAGTGTTTTCATCCTGGCCGAACTCGGTCGGACAGGAACAAAATATTTTTGTTTTTGTCCCCAACTCAATATGGATTTCCATTCCGATGACAATTTCATATTCCATGATTTAGACCTCCGTTCCCAATGGTGCTTTTAAATTTTTAAGGCCTGATTCCTGCTCAAAGGCCCAGGCTGTTTTTAACAGAGTCTCTTCACTTAAGATCGGCCCCAGCAACTGCATCCCAATCGGCATCCCGTTGTTGTCCAAACCGCAGGGAATTGAAGCCCCGGGAATTCCGGCAATGTTAACGGGTACCGTATAAATATCAGTGAGATACATCTCCAGCGGATTGCTGGTTTTTTCGCCGATGCCAAAGGCGGTAGTCGGTGCTGTTGGGGTCAAGAGCACATCGCAGCCGCTAAAGACCTGATCAAAGTCGGCTTTGATGATCGTTCGCACCTGCATCGCTTTTTTATAATAGGCATCATAGTAGCCAGAGCTGAGGGCATAGGTCCCCAGCATGATCCGTCGTTTGACCTCGTCGCCAAATCCCTGGCTTCTGGTTTTCTTGTAAAGATCAATCAGGTCATTGTATTCTTCGGCTCTAAAACCATAACGAATGCCATCATAACGGGCCAGATTGGAACTGGCTTCAGCGGACGAAATCATATAATAGGCGGATAGGGCATAATCCAGATGTTGGAATGACACATCGACAATCGAAGCCCCCAGAGTTTTATAGATGACGATGGCATCTTCCAGGCTTTTGCGAACTTCCGGTTGGAGCCCTTCGCCGAAAAATTCTTTAGCCACGCCAATTTTCAAACCTTTGACCCCTTGTTTGAGGTTTTTAGTATAATCGATTTTTTTAAGATTAAGGGAGGTGGAATCCTTGGCATCATGACCAACAATGGTATTTAGCACCAGCGCGCAGTCTTGCACGTCCTTGGTGAACGGCCCAATCTGATCAAGCGACGAAGCAAAGGCCACCAGACCATAGCGGGAGACCAGACCATAGGTCGGTTTCATCCCCACCACCCCACAAAATGAGGCGGGCTGACGGATCGATCCGCCGGTGTCTGATCCCAAGGCAAAAAAAGCCGTATCAGCAGCCACAGCAACCGCTGATCCGCCACTGGAACCGCCAGGTACCTTGTTTAAATCCCAGGGATTGTGAGTCGTTTTATAGGCTGAATTTTCAGTGGACGAACCCATCGCAAACTCATCCATATTGGTTTTCCCCAGCAAAATACCACCCTCTTCGCTAAGCCGTTGATAAACCTCGGCATTATAAGGAGGATTGAAGTTATCGAGCATTTTTGAGGCACAAGTGGTTAAGATTCCCTTAGTGCACATGTTATCTTTGAGTCCATAGGGAATTCCTTCCAATGGCGTTCTTTTTGCTCGCCCGGACAGCTCGGCATCTATTGCGGTAGCCGTTTCTAGCGCCGCTTCGGTCTGGAGACTCAGATAAGCATCGGTCGCTTTTTCAACGATATTAATGCGGTTAACCACCGCTTGGGTTACCTCTGTAACGGTGACTTCTTTTTTATCCAGAAGGTCATTTATTTCGTGTATGGTTTTTTGATACAATTCCATTGTTGCCTCCTATTCCATAACCCGGGGAACCTTAAAGCACCCGGCTTCGCTCTCTGGCGCATTGGCCAAAGCTTCTTCATTACTCAGACAGGACTTAATTTCATCCTCCCGAAAGACATTCTGAACCGCCAGCACATGTTCGGTGGCTTTAATTTTAGAGGTGTCCAATCCGCTTAAGGTTTCAGCATAATTAAGCACTGCACCCAGTTGCTCGGCCAGGGCGGTCACTTCATCCTCGGAAAATTCCAAACGGGCCAGATTGGCCACGTAGGTGACATCTTCTCGTGTTAAACTCATAGTGTTATCCTTTCTTTACTGTTGACTATCGATCTTACTTTTCTAATCAATTCATGATGCACTTCTTGTGCATTTTTTAAATAGCTCGGGCACTGATTTTTATCTTAACAGCCGGAGCCGTCAATTTGATTTTAAAAATCACCCTTCATTATAGATCAAACCCTCCACCCGTGACAAGGGCTAAAAACGCTTCTTCATCAATTATTGTAATTCCCAGCGACTGGGCTTTTTCATATTTGGACCCGGATTTTTCTCCGGACAAGAGAAAATCGGTTTTTTTACTGACACTGCCTGCTACCTTGCCACCATTAGCTTCGATCAATGCTTTAGCTTCCCGTCGGTCGAGAGTGGGCAGGGTTCCGGTGAGCACAAAGGTCTTCCCGGCCAGGGTCTGAGAATCGATTCTGGTTTCCTGAATCATATTAAGCCCCGCGGCTTCTAACCCTCTGATGATTTCAATATTGGTGGGCGTCTTAAAAAAATCGACAATTTCGGTAGCCATTTTTTCGCCAATTTCAAAAATCGCTTTGAGATCTTCCACTTGGGCCAGGATCAGGTTATCCATTTTCTGATAATGTTCAGCCAGAATTTTAGCACCTCTGGCGCCGACCAGCGGAATCCCCAAACCAAAAATAAGCCGGGATAATTCACGTTTTTTAGAGGCTTGTATCGCGACCAGAAGATTGTCGACCGATTTTTCGCCCAACTTTTCAAGGGTGATCAGTTGTTCTCTTTTCTCATCCAGATGATAGATATCGACCGGGTTAACGACCAGTTTATCATCCATCAACAGCCGCAGTACGCCTGGTCCCAGCCCTTCAATGTTCATTGCGTCCCGGGAAGTAAAGTGAACCAGTTTTCGAAACACCTGCGCCGGACAGGCCATGTTCAGGCATTTAGTCACCGCTTCTCCGGCAATCCGAAAGGTTGGTTCATCACAAACCGGACAGCGTTTTGGCATTTGAAAAACCACCTCGTTTCCCGATCGTTTTTCAAACACCACATGATCCACTTCCGGAATGACGTCCCCCGCCTTCTGGATCACCACCTGGTCACCGATACGGATGTCTTTTGTACTGATATTGTCTTCGTTATGGAGGGTTGCCCGGGAAATCACTGACCCCGCTAGCGATACCGGCTCAAGTTCGGCCACTGGGGTCAGAGCACCGGTTCGGCCAACCTGAACGGTAATGGCAACCACAGTGGTAACGGCCTGATCGGGGGCAAATTTGTAAGCGATCGCCCAGCGGGGACTTTTTGAGGTATTTCCCAGTCGCTCCCGAAAAGCTAATTCATCGACCTTAATCACCAGACCGTCGATTTCAAAGGGCAGGTTGCGTCTTTCCACTTCCATCAGGCGGCAATAGTCAATGATCGCCTCAATATCGCTAAAGGCTTTGATTGTACTGGTTTTAAAACCTAAATCTTTTAAATAATTCAGGGTCTCCCGATGGGTTTTAGGTTCGAAACCTTCAACCACTTCCAGATTAAAAACAAAAATATCCAATGGCCGGGAGGCCGTTAGCCTGGGGTCCAATTGTCGCAGCGATCCGGCTGCTGCATTTCTGGGGTTGGCAAAAGGACTTTCCTCCGCCGCCAGACGACGCTGATTCAATTTTTCAAAATCAGCCTTACCCATAAAAACCTCGCCCCGAACTTCCAGGGTCACCGGCTCCGACAAGCCCAGCGGGATCGTCCGAATCGTTTTGAGGTTGGCAGTAACATTTTCCCCCACTTCGCCATCGCCTCGGGTGGCGCCCCGAACGAACAAACCATTTTCGTAGTTTAGTACCACCGTCAACCCATCAAATTTGTATTCCACCACATAGCTTGCCTCGGGACAGGTCTGCCGCACCCGACGGTCAAAATCGCGGAGATTGCCCGGATCAAAGGCATTGCCAAGGCTCAGTTTGGGATGGCTGTAGACGACCTTGTCAAAACCTGCTAAAGGACTTCCACCAACCCGCTGAGTCGGTGAATCCGGGGTGATCCATTGGGGATTTGCGGTTTCTAGCGCAATCAGTTCCTGCATTAGCTGATCATATTCATAGTCTAAAACCAGAGGCGCATCATCAAGATAGTAGGCTCTGTCATATGCTGCTATTTTTTTTCTTAACGCTTCAATTTGGGCATTGCTCATACTCATTTCCTATCCTTTATAGCTACTTTTTAACGCTATTTTAACTAAGCTTTTTCCACAAACGTCGGATCCATTTTTTTGATTCCCACCCCCGGAAACGCGACTGAAATCATGTTATTTTTAACTTCAACCACAGTACCAATGCCAAATTTTTTATGTTTAACCTTATCCGTCAACGCAAACCCATTTTCTGATGGACCATTGTGAAGGTTAACGGCATTGGCATTATTTCTGCGAATAGCTACCTTCGACTGGGTCACCCGTTCAGAAAAAGTCTTATTCTTTTTCGTTTCAATGTCAATTTCCGGCTTACGTTCATAGCGCTGTTTATTTTCCACGCAAACTTCATCCGGCATTTCTTTTAAAAATCGCGATGGGGTTTGCAGTTGGCGACGTCCGTAAAGGGTTCTTTCCGCTGCCCAGGAAATGTAAAGACGTTTCATCGCCCGGGTAATCCCCACATAGCAGATTCGTCGTTCCTCTTCAATTTCCTCCGGCGAATCCATGGCTCGGCCATGGGGGAAGATCCCTTCTTCCATCCCGGGAATAAAGACAATCGGGAATTCCAGTCCTTTGGCGTTATGAAGCGTCATCAGGAGAACCTTCCCCTGATCACCATCGTACTTGTCGGTTTCTGACGACAAGGCGACCGTTTCCAGGTAGGCGCTGAGGCTTTGATCATCACTATTTTTTTCAAAGTCTGTGGCGGAAGATACCAGTTCCTGAAGGTTTTCCAGGCGGCTTTCACCCTTATCCATCTTTCCGGTTTCCAGCATTTCCAGATAGCCGGTTTTTTCAATCACCGCCGTGATCAGCTCGCTTAAGCTGGCCGTCTCCCGGATTGTTTCTAATTTCTTCATTAATTCGCTAAACGCCCGAACCTTGTTTTTGACGCTGGGACTCAGCTCCGGAATTTCTTCAACATGATGGAAGGCCTGCATTAAACTAAAGCTTTTAAAATTGGCGTATTCGGCAATTTTTTCAATGGTGGCTGAACCAATCCCCCGCTTGGGCACGTTGACAATTCGCATAAAGCCCATGTTGTCTTTAGGATTGCTCAGGACATTTAAATAAGCAATGACATCTTTAATTTCAACCCGCGAATAAAACCCGGTTCCGCCGATTAATTGAAAAGGCAAGCCGGCCCGCATCAGCGCTTCTTCAAACAACCGGGACTGGGCATTGGTTCGGTACAGAATCGCAAAATCGCCGAAGATACCATTGCCCTTGGTGATGTTTTCATTAATCTCATCAACAATAAACCGGGCTTCATCATAACCCTGGTTAAACGAAGCAATCATAATTTTTTCATCGCCGTCATTGTTGGTCCACAGCGCCTTTTCCTTACGACCGGTATTTTTGGCAATAACACCGTTGGCACAGTCCAGAATCGTCTGGGTTGAGCGGTAGTTCTCTTCCAGTTTAACTACCTTGGCGTTGGCGTAGTCTTTTTCAAAATCCAGGATATTGTTGATATCCGCTCCCCGCCAGCCGTAAATACTCTGATCGTCATCGCCGCAGACACAAATATTTTTGTATTTGGCGGCCAGCATGTTAACCAGTTCATATTGGCTATGATTGGTATCCTGATATTCATCCACCATAATGTATTTAAAGCGATTCTGATATTGTTCCAGAATTTCCGGAAAGCCCTTAAATAATACCAGGGTATTGTAGATCAGATCATCAAAATCCATGGCATTGTTTGCTTTTAAGCTTTCCTGGTAGCGTTTATAATAAAGTCCGACCTTCTCTTTTCTGAAATCGCCGGAATTTTCTTTTAGATAGGCTTCCGGACTGACAAAATTATTCTTGGCCGTTGAGACTTCGCCGCTTAAAAACTGGTTGGTAAAATATTTGTCATTGAGGCCCAATTCTTTGATTAAGCTTTTATATAAACGCTTCTGATCGTCCATATCATAAATGACAAAGTTGTCGTCATAACCCAACCATTGTGCATGGGTTCGCATAATTCGGGCACACATGGCGTGAAATGTCGACATCCAGATCCGTTTACTGTCCTCAATCTTCATTTTGGCAATCCGCTCCCGCATTTCGCCGGCGGCTTTATTGGTAAAAGTGATGGCCAGAATCTGTGAAGGCCATGCCTGTCCTGTTTCAATAATATGGGCAATGCGATGAATAATAGTTCGTGTTTTCCCTGATCCGGCCCCTGCCAATATTAATAGTGGCCCATCGATGGTTTCTGCTGCTTCTCGTTGTCGAGTGTTTAACCCGTCTAATAAACTCATGTGTTCTCCTAAATATTTATTTCATAGTTAATTGCAAAAATTATAAGAACTTCAGGCTCCGTTTTGCAACGCTCTAATTTGTTTCATTCTTAAAATTTCTTTTCGCCATAATAAATGCTTGTTAAGACCTTATCCATCTTGGCTGCATCCATTTTAATTGGATTTCTCTGGGTGGAGCCCATCAGCGAATTTTTTAGTAACTCATCATAATTGGCTTTAAATTCTTCTTCCGGGATGCCAGCAGCCTGAAAGGAGCTGGGGATTTCGAAAGTTTTGTTGAGCTCTTTAATTTCATCGATAATGTTTTTCCCGATTAACCGGGATAGCTGTTCCAGTTCCTCGGCCACCTGCGGATCCTGCCCATTATATTCCAGTACATAGGGCAGAGCAATGGCATTTAGCAGTCCATGACTGGTACCAAAGCGCCCCCCAAAAGCATGGGCAATGCCATGGTCCATTCCCAGACCGGCATTTTGAAAGGCGAACCCGGCCAGACAGGAAAAGTTGTGAACATGCTGCCGACTTTTTATATCCCCGCTTTCAAAGGACTGGCGCAGATACTTAAGTAAACCTTCTACGGCCCCTTTTGCCATGGTTTTGGTGAAGTCATCGGCGCTTTTATTAATCATCGCTTCCAGACCATGGGTCAGGGCATCCATCCCCGATTCCACTATCACATCGGGTGGCATTGATAAAGTCAGTTCCCCATCTAAAATAGCCAGATCGGGAATAAAGGCCTTCGTTTTTAGCCCTATTTTAATATTTTCTTCCGGGAAGGTAATCACGGCTGCCCGGGTAACCTCAGAGGCCGTTCCGGAGGTTGAGGGAATCGCCACCAGTTTGATCCGCTCCCGTTTTTCCGGTGCCTGACCAGCCTTGATCGCTTCGATGGTTAACCCATTGTACTCGCACATCAGGGTCATGACCTTGGCAGCATCGAGAACCGAACCGCCACCAATGGCAATCACTACATCCGGATTAAACGCCTTCATCTTTAACAGACCCGCTTCTACATCACAAACGCTGGGGTTTGCTCCAATGCCGCTAAGGATATCATAATCCTTAGCAACTTCTTTTAAAAGGGCTTCGGCCCGTTTGATGGTCCCATTTCTAAATAAAGCGGTTCTTCCGGTTACGATAAAAAACCGTTGCCCCACTATCTCTCTAATGGTATCCAAGGTGCCGGGACCGGTTATGATCTCGTCTCCGCAAAACTTTAAACTGCTCACTTTATATCTACCCCCTTATCAAAATTGAGTGTAATCTTTGTCCCTTTTTTTTCTTCACTTTCAATGGTCATACCGGCATGGTGCTCATCGACAATCCAATTAGCAATCGACAAGCCCAGTCCCGTTCCACCCTCGGTTCGGGATCGGGCCTTGTCAACCCGATAAAACCGCTGCGTTACCTTTTCTATCTGATCTTTGGCAATCCCAATCCCCTGGTCGATAACCGCCACTGACACCCCCTGAAGCGTCTTCTTCCCAATAAGGCGAATACTGGTATTTTCACCGCTGTATTTAATCGCATTATCCAAAAGAATCACCAGTAACTGGGTAATCTGCTTTTCATCGCCGATAATGATCAGATCATCCTCCAGCTTGTTGCTAAAAGAAATTCCCTTTTTCCCGGCTAAAGGTGCCATTTTTTCACAAACCATCTTGATTATATAGGTTAAATCGACCGGTTCTCGCTGTACCATCATATCCCCGGAATCGGCCCGGGCTAAGAACATCAGATCTTCAACAATGTGCTGCATCCACTGGATCTCATCATAAGCGTTATTGATCCAGGTCAGCTGACTCTCCACACTTTCATCGGTGCTGGCTTTGACCACTTCCAGATTTGTCTGAATCACGGCAATCGGTGTCCGTAGCTCATGAGAAGCGTCGGCCAGAAATTCCTGTTGACGTTCGACACTTTTTTTAATCGGAATCAGAGAACGGCCAGACAAAAAATAGCCACCCAGAAAAGATAACGAGGCTCCGATCAGGATCGTAAATCCCACCATTTCCTGTGCATTTCCTAACAGTGATCGTTCCGACGCCATATTTTTCATGGCCTGAACAATTTTTAATTCACCATTTTTGTTGACCACCGCATAGGTGCAAATCTTATAATCCTTATCGCCTTGCTTATAATCGCTAATCAGATACTTTTCTTTGTTCTCTTCAAAATAGTGTTTCGAAATTTCTAGCAGCTTTGCTTCTTCAAGGGGAAGCAAGTAAGATTGATCCAGCACTTTAAACTGTTGATCAAAAATTATATAGGAGATATTATTCTGAACAAGACTACGGGCATACTCAAAATATCCCTGTTTTTCTTCTTCGGTCACCTCGTCTCCCGCTTCCTGTCGTTCCAGATATTCAATTTCATTGGCCAACTGGGAACAGTATATCTTAAGATTATTATTCACGTTTGTCTCCACATCCATACTCAAAACCACGTACAGAAAAACGGAAATAAATAATAGGAGTCCGATAAGGACTCCCGTATTCATAAGAGTAAGGTTGATCCGAAGTTTGTTAAGGCTTAACATTCTCCTTCTCCTTTAAAACATAACCCAATCCGCGGATGGTTTTTATATAGGTTTGCGAGGTGTCCAGCTTTTTTCTTAAATAATGGACATAGATTTCGACACTATTCTCCATCGCCAGGCTCTCGATCCCCCAGATCCGGTCCAAGATCTGTTCTTTTGAGATGATCATACCGGGATTCCGAATAAACATTTCCAGCAATTGGGCTTCCTTGGCAGTAAGCCGATTTAAGACCTCATCGACATACAATTCCCCGGAATTAATATTTAATGAAATGTTTGAAAAGTGAATCACATTATCCTGGTAAACCTCCCAGGGGCGACGGCCCAGGGCTCTTACCCGGGCAATCAACTCTTCTGTGACAAAGGGTTTAACCAGATAATCATCGGCACCCATATTTAGTCCGTTGACCTTGTCTTTGGTGTCATCCTTGGCGGTTAACAAAAGAATTGGTACATTCTTTCCCGCTTCCCGAATTGATCGCAGAATTTCCAAACCGGTCATTCCCGGCAGCATAATATCCAGGATAATGACATCGTAGACATCATTCTCACTGAGTAACTTGCCTTCGATCCCATCATTAACAACGTCAACTAATATTTTATTTTTTTCAAAAATCTTCCCCAATGCTGCGGCCAGGGGCTTTTCATCCTCAACTAAAAGAACACGCATGGTTTTTCTCCTCTATAGGTTGCTCTCATCCTTCTTTAGGTTACTCTCATCCTTCTTTTTTTCTGGAAACACCTCTTCTAGCAATTTTTCCATCGGAAGAACGGTTCCTTTAAAATCTGGTTCTTCAATGACCCGACGGCATTCCAGAAAAATCCGCACCGCTCCCTCATAATTCTCCAGAAAATTATCTGACTGAAGGACTTCCCGGTCCATCAAATGATAGATGAATAATCCCATAAAGTAGACCTTATCCGGCTCAATCTTCTTGAGATTCGCGTACTTGAAAAACGCCGAAAGCGCATTATCTTCTTTATCCAGAATTTCGCCGGCAATCCGCACCCATTCCTGAGATAGGGTCTCGGTGACCGCCTCTTTAAAAGCGACCCATAAAATCGCCCGAGCCACCGAATCTTCGACAATATTTAGCGAGTTTTGAACGGCTTCAGCCCCGCGGTTGAAGGCTTCAATAATTTTGGGAGCATAGGTGATCTGGCCTAGGGTATAGTTTTTTCTGAGCCCGGCATCGGTATCGATCAGTTTATTCAGCAGGATATCATCCTTTTTGAGTTCGGTTTGAATCACATACCACTCATCATAGATACAGTAGGGCAAAAATCCAAAATCATTAAAAATATGATTAATAATCCGCTGTACCTGGAGATATTTATCCCGCTTTCGCTGAACTTCTTTCTGTTTTTTGAGAAAGGTCTCCATCTGATAATAAAGGTTGTGTCGTTCAAAAAAACGTTCCATCTGGGCAATGGTTTCCGGTTCATCGCTATAAAAAATCAGTTCATCCAGTTCCCGCTGCTCTTCCCCCAGACTTCGGCCATTATTCATAATCAACTGTAAATACTGCTTGTCCTCATAGGTCACCCGGTTGCAGGGATGATAGAGCGGATTGGGGAAGGTTTCGGTATAGATAAAAAACACCTGATGACTCCGTCTAAAATAAATAATATAGCCCTTGGTGGTAAAAAATCCCCAACCCTTGTCACTGGGTTTATTACCATGCTTGATATGAAACCCTTCCGTGTAAAGACAATTTTTAAGGAGGTAGGTGACAATCTTTTCGTTATTGTCAATGCCCATGTTCCTCAGATTCTGTCGATAATAAGCCCAAAGCAGTTCAATAGCGGTGCCTTTGGGATCAAACAAAGCCTCCATGGAAAACATTTTTTGACTTTTTAAGTTTTTGACAATACACAAAAGTAAACAATCCAAATGGACTGCCTCGATAAATTCACCGGGTTTTATTTTTCCCAGATCTTCAACCACGCGGTCATTAAAATATTCCAGACTATCTTTTTTGAGCTTATCCTGAAGTTTCCCGGTCTTCTGATTAAACCGATCAATGGCGTTGGCCACTGAAAACAGCACACTTTCTGAAACAAGGGTCAGGACTACCTTTTTTTTCTTATCCCAGGGATAAAAAACATTTTTCAGGATCACTTCATTGATGATTTCTGATGATTGCACCTGATAATCGACCTGCACATCGCTGGGAATGGAAATATAAATCAGTTTGGGATTATCAAGGGTATCGATGATCAGGCCCCGGCGGCTCAAAAACACATTGGCTTTAATGAGTTCATCCTCAACGCCACAGTTAACTTCCACTTCTTCTAAAAATTGTTCGTTCTGGATCATATAGGCAATAAAATTTCGGGTGGTGTCGAGTCCCTGTTCAATTAAATTAGCTTCGAACCCGTAAAGCAGTAGAATATGGACGATCCGCACGATATCGCGTTGCCGGTCGACACCACGGCTTTCTTTGGCCCGAATAAAGGTCTGATTAAGAGGGGAGTTCAAATCATAGTAGTCTGGTGCTACCGAAAAGAGCGCCTCAACGGCCAGTAGAATCAACAGATCGACCTCGACTGAGACCATCCCATTTTTTTGAACATCCTTATTTTTCTTAAGGTTATTCATCATCCATTGGTGCATATCCTCTAATTTTTCAACACCCTTTTTTAAGATACTGTTACAGTCGCCGCAAAGGACATCATATTTTATACTTAATCTATCATTATCTAATTTATAATTTCTATCAAAAAAACCGATTGTTTTTCCACATTTATTACACGGTGTTTTCATTATTTACAATCCTTCCCTATCGTCCTGCTTACTTTTCTCTATATTCATGAATTATCACTTGCTTTTTTTACAGGCCATACCTATTGTATTGATGTCACTGTGTATAGTTTACCATAAAACTGGGCTTTTTACTCAAAAAAAATAAAAGAGCAAACTAAATTAAGGTTGCTCTTTTATCGCTTAAATTGGGTTTATTAAATCATCTCTACCGCATCAATGGTTCCGCCTCCAAGACAAATGTTGGCCTGATATAAAACCACTATCTGTCCTGGGGTTACCGCTTTTTGGGGTTGATCAAATTCAACATAAATCCGATCCTGAGTTACTCGCACCGTTACCGCCTGATCGGATTGACGATACCGGAATTTAGCGCTACACTTAAACGTTTTGGCTGGCGGATAACCCCCAACCCAATTCATTTCAATGGCTTCCAGAGATTTTGAGTACAAGGCCGGGTGAGTTTCCCCCTGGACGACGACCAATTCATTTTTATCTAAATCTTTACTGACCACAAACCAGGGCTCTCCGCTTCCTTCACCGCCGATCCCCAGGCCTTTTCGCTGCCCCAGAGTATAGTACATCAGTCCCTGATGGGTACCCTTCACATTACCGGCCAGATCAACGATTTTACCGGGCTGGGCGGGCAGGTACTGACTGAGAAACTTGGTAAAATTACGTTCACCGATAAAACAAATTCCCGTCGAATCTTTTTTCTCGGCGGTAACCAGATTGTTTTTGACCGCGATCTGGCGAACCTCATCTTTACAAAGATGTCCAATTGGAAACATCACATCGGCC
Organism: Acetobacterium sp. K1/6; assembly: GCF_034438075.1. Classification (NCBI taxonomy): domain Bacteria; kingdom Bacillati; phylum Bacillota; class Clostridia; order Eubacteriales; family Eubacteriaceae; genus Acetobacterium; species Acetobacterium sp. K1/6. The sequence goes on from NZ_JAXQGA010000004.1 coordinate 22,730, forward strand.
AGTTCTTTTTGTCCCAGTTGGCACAGAAAATAGGTTTGATCCTTGTTATGATCAAAGGCCCGCTTTAACCGGTACTGTTCATTGACAAAATCGATTTGCGCATAATGACCGGTGGCCAGATAGTCGCCACCAACCACCTTTAGCGCATAATCCAAAAAGCGTTTGAATTTTATTTCCCGGTTACAGAGAACGTCCGGATTGGGCGTCCGCCCTTTTTTATATTCTTCCAGAAAATATGAAAAAACAGAGTCGTAGTATTCTTTGGCAAAATTCACGGTGTAGTAGGGAATATCAATAGCGTCGCATACCCGCCGCACATCATCATAGTCTTCCGTGGCTGTACATACCCCCGATTCATCCTGTTCTTCCCAGTTTTTCATGAAGACACCGATGACCTCGTAACCACGTTCTTTTAATAATAATGCTGCAACCGATGAATCAACCCCTCCAGACATACCCACAACGATTTTCATTTACATTTCCCCCTCTGATTTTTTCAACCAAAATCCACGTTAATTTTTATCAAACCATTTCTTTAGCCATTTTTTTTGCTAATTCATTTAAATCAATGACGTCCTGTTCGTCCGGCGTTCCCTTAATCATCAGGATCTCATCAATGGTGTCGACCTTTGCCTCGTTGATAAAATAATTAAAGTTTTTATCAGCTCCACCACTCCAGCTGTAGTTTGCAAAAAATCCAACCTTATGATTGTCAACTTTTATTTCACCCAATTTATAAAGCAAACTGGCCATTTTCGGAAAAATCTGTCCGTAGTAGGATGGCGCCCCTAAAAACAAACCTTTGTACTTCCAGATATCGGATATGATAAAGGAAATATCGGTTTTAGCCACATCATAAAGCTTTACCTCTTTGACGCCTTCGTTTTTTAAGGCAATGGCTAAAATTTCTGCTGATTTCTGGGTACAACCATACATCGAACCGTAGGCAATCACAACACCAGGAACCGTTTCCTTCTTGCTCATTTTGACGTACATATCCAGAATATGTCTGGGATTATCCCGCCAGATCAAGCCATGAGATGGACAAATCGTCCCCATTTCGACATCGCAAAGTTTGTTAAGTGCTTTTAAAGCCTGACTGGCCACCTTGCCAACAATACAGGCATAATAGCGACGGGTTGGTTCTTCAAAGGCTGCCAGATCATTTTCATCATCAAAAATGCTGCCCTCTGGCGTTTTAAAGCTGCCAAAAATATCCATGGAAAAGAGCACCTTGTCATTAATATCATAGGTAACCATGGATTCCGGCCAATGAACCATCGGAGTCATGAAAAATTGGAGGGTGTGTTTTCCCAGACACAACGTATCGCCATCACACACCTCATGAAGATTTTCGGTGATCTTATAAAAATTGTTCATAATCGGGAACGTTTTTTTGTTTCCGACAATGACCAAATCCGGATATTCTGCCAACAAATCAGTAATTCCACTGGAATGATCGGGCTCCATATGATTGACAATCAGGTAATCCACCTTTTTATCGCCTATAATGGATTTAATCTTTTCTATATACTCATCAGCTTTGATGGTTTTAACCGTGTCAATAATGGCCACTTTTTCATCATTGATCACATACGCATTATAAGAAACGCCGTCCTGATCAATTGGCCATAGTCCTTCAAAAAGTGTCGTCTGATAATCATTCGCGCCTACCCAAAATATATCGTCTTTAATTTTTACTGCATTCATGTTATTTCCCCACTTTCCTTATGTTTTCTCGACCTTAAATATAACCTTAAATAGAAAATATTTCAAGAGCAAAAAAAATGATCACCCCATACCACTTACGCGAATAAGACCAAGTTGAGCCTTTGTATGGGGTGTGAGGATGGTCAAAAAATAAAAAAGAGGTGCTCGACACACCTCTTTTTTAAGAAAATTAAGAAAGGAAATTAAAACGTTTTCACACCATGGGCTTATTATAACCGATTACATTTTAAAAATCCAGTACTTTTTTCTATTTTTTGTGCATTACTTTAGTTTTCTCCCACTTTCTGTCTTTGTTACTTAACAAAAGCTTAGTATAAATTTTACCCTCCATTCCGTTTACAGTTTTTTTGAAGCTATGCTATAATGACGATGATTAACACATTTATCTGAAGTGAAAGGAGCTGGTAAAATGATTGAAACAAAGGATTCTGTCTCTTCAACCGATTCGCAATGGACTGAAAAAGAAATTAAAGAAGAATTGCGTCGATTATTCCTGGGTGGAGATGACTGGAATAAGGAAGCTTGTATGGGATACTTTCTAAAAACCTGCCAACGCACAAATCTGGACATCAAAACGACTCAAACTCTGGCAATCGCCCTCTATCATTTATTTGATGAACTAACCGTAAGCGATGCAAAAAAATTCTACTACAACGAATGTCACGCCATTTTATCCGGGCGTAATCATATTTAGTCTCAGTACAATCAAGGACATTCTCAGACTTCTGAGAATGTCCTTTTCTTTTACATGCTGGAGTATACCGAATAGACATCAAACACCGGCAACATAATCGCCGCCAGAATAAACAGCACCAGCCCGCCAAAAATCAGCAGAATAAGCGGCTCCAACGCTGTATGCAGCAACTGAATTCTGGACTTAACCTCGTCTGCATAAATAAGATTCAACGTTGCCAGCACTTCCGGCATCGATCCGGATGCTTCGCCAATGGCGACCAACTGGCTAAAAAGGCCGGGAAACGCCTCACTTTCTGCCATTCCCTGACTCAGACTTTTGCCGCTTACTACTTTTTCCCGGAGCACCATCAATTCTTTTTTGAGATACCGATTATTGGTAGCACCCTCCAAACGCTTTAATGCTGCCAGCAGGTCGATTCCACTTGCCAGAAACATTCCCAGGGTTGTGGCGATTCTCTCCAGACACCGTTTGTGACTCAGACTTCCAAAGAACGGAAGTCTTATTTTTAGCCAGTCCCGCCAATTTGCCACCGCGTCGATTTCTAACAAAAGCATCGCTCCCGCTACAAATCCCGCCAGAATCAAAAGAACGATCGACCAACCGCCGCTTGATCCGTGACTCAGTCCCATCAAAAACCGGGTTGGTCCTGGCAGCTCCGCATTCATTACCGTAAACATGTCTGCAAAGGTCGGAAGTACCATCGTGATTAAAAAGACCAATACCAGTACAAACACAATGCTCAGGATGATGGGATAGAAGAGGATCTGCTGAAGCTGCCGACGATTTTTTTCTTCACTTTCAAAATGCTCGGCCATTTTAAAAAGAACGGTATTGAGATTTCCACTCATCTCTCCGGCTTCAACCATAAAAACAAACAAGGACGGAAATGACTTGGGATAAGCAATCATTGCTTGAGAAAGGCTCGCTCCGGATTGGATGCGGTTGCCAACCCCGGAAATATCTTGGGCAAATCCCTTATCTTTTGTCTCCTCACGAATAAGTTCCAAACATTTCAGAATTGGAATCCCCGCGTTTAACATGATGTAAAACTGTCTGCAGAAGCGGCTAAAAGAATCATCAGTTACCGAACGAATCCGAATATTAAATTCTTTATTTAGAAATCCTTCGGACTTCTTTTTTTCTTTGATTTCCAGCACAATCAGATTTCTAGTCTGAAGGTGCAGGGCGACCTCCCGGAGAGTTTGCCCCGCAACCATTCCGGTGATGGTCTCTCCCCGCCGGTCTTTTGCTTTATAAATAAACTGTTTTTCCATTATTCCACCCTAACGATGCCATTCATTTTCAAAGGCTAAGATCTCCAAACCCTGAGAAATTGACGTTTCACCCTGTAAAAGATGACGTTTCAAGGACTCTTCAATGGGCTTAAACCCTTCTTCAATGGCGACTTTTCGAATGCCGTCATAATCCGCACCTTTACTGATGGCCTCCCGGATCTTTCTGCTAACTTTCATCACTTCCTGAACAGCAATTCGCCCCAGATACCCGGTTCCATGACAAAGGGAACAGCCCTCCGGATAGAAAAGCTCAATCTCCTGGTCCGCCATTCCCAGTAATCCTTTTTCGAACGCCGTTGCGAAGCTTTTCTTTTTACAATTAGGGCACAAACGTTTAATCAGCTTTTGAGAAATCACACCTCTTAATGCCGCTGACAACAGATATAAGGGAATCTTCATATCCATTAGGCGATTGATCGACGCAATGGCGTTGTTTGTATGAAGTGTTGATAATACCAAATGCCCGGTAATTGCTGCCCTAGTCGCAATTTCGGCCGTATCTTCATCTCGGATTTCCCCGACCATAATCACATTGGGATCTTGTCTTAAAATAGCTCTCAGCCCGTTGGCAAAGTTAAGCCCCGTTTTTTCGCTGACCTGAATCTGGTTGATATCTTCCATTTGGAACTCCACCGGATCTTCAATGGTGATGATATTCTGCGTTCGGGAGTCCATGCCGTTGAGCAGGCTATACAAAGTTGTTGATTTTCCACTTCCCGTCGGTCCACAGATCAGAACCATCCCGTGGGGTGCTTTAATTATTTCTTTTAACACTTGTTTTTGTTGATTGGAAAAGCCCAGCTCATCAATTGATATTAAAAATTTTTTTTCATCCAGCAGGCGTAAGACGATCTTCTCCCCATGAATGGTCGGAATAATCGATAAACGGACATCAATTTGGCGACCCTCATGATTGGTTGTGAACGCACCATCCTGAGGATGACGATGCTCGGCAATATCGCAGCCTGCCAGTATTTTCAGGCGGGTAATGACGCCTCTCCAAGTCTCTTTACTTAGCTGACCAATGGGTTTTAAGACGCCATCAATACGAAACCGCACTTGTACCTTCTGGGGAAAGACTTCTACATGAATATCACTGGCACCCCGGGAAACACCCTCATCAATCAGATCGTTCACGAGGGTGATTATACTTGGTTCCAAGGTGAGTTCTTTCTGTTCTCGATGTTTTATTAACACCGCGCGATCCTGATTGACATACTCTTGATGATAGTATTTCTCAATTAACCCCAGGGTGCAACTTTTTTCGGCAACCAGTATTTTTAGTCGTTTTTCAGCAATCCGCTTGATCCTGCGGATTGTTTCTTCATGGGATGGATCCGCCATAACCACGGTCAATTGATCATCATTTTCCTGATTCAATGGAAAAACCAGATGTTTCTTGGCCTGCTCCTTCGAAAAAAAGCTCAAAGCCCGAAGATCTAAGGCATCTTTTAAGGGATCATAGCGTTCAAACCCCCACTCATTATGAAAAATCAGTACAATTTCCGCCTCTGTAATAATACGGTCTCTTACCAGTACATCTAGAATTGAGTTTTTTGACCGCTTTGCTTCATCAATTCGCTCAGCTATGTTTTGTCGGGTAATCATCTTGTTTTTGAGAAGCATTTCCAAAACCAACATATTTTCCTTCATCACGCCTCCTAATGACTAGAGCTTTTTCGTTTATCTAATAATTGCAGTATAAATGATTTAGAAATAAATATCCAGCACTACATAGATTTCCAAACGGACTTTGTTAAAGAAGACTTTTATTGCCACAGCAACCTAACTTATCGAATCTGATTCAAGTCTTAAGGCCAAACACTGTTATTGCAAATTACCGCCTGATTATATATAATAAGCGGAGTTACATCCATTTAAAACTATTAGATCAGGAGATATCCTATGAACATCGTAATTGCCGGTGCTGGCAAGGTTGGTGAAGTTCTCTGTAGCGATCTTGCCAGAGAAAATCACAATATCATGCTCATTGAACTCAATGAAACACGCCTGGATCAATTTATCAACTCATATGACATTAGCGGTATTCATGGTAATGGCGCTATGTTTGACATTCAGACAGAAGCCGGGGTCGATACCTGCGACGTATTTATCGCTGTCACCCGCAATGATGAAACGAACATTATTGCGGCGATTACGGCCCGCAAACTTGGCGCAAAATTTACCATCGCCCGGGTTCGTGATCCCGAATATTCAAAACAAATGACCTTTCTACGAGAAATCTTAGGTATCACCTTAATTATTAATCCAGAACTGGAAGCCGCTCAAGAAATAACCCGTACGCTCCTTTTTCCTTCTGCATTGCATGTGGAAGCCTTTGAGCATGGACGGGTGAACATGATCGAGGTGGTTCTAAAAGAGGGCACTCCGCTGGTTGGTTTACCGCTCAAAGACCACAACGGCCGTTTCGGCGACGTGGTGATCTGTATTGTTATTCGGGATGATCATGTGATGATCCCCGACGGTGAAACAATCCTTCGAGCCGAGGATCACGTCATGGTTACAGGCAGTCCTGGCGACGTTCGGATTTTTAGCAAACACTGCCAACCCGACCTGGTTAAAATCAACTCCACTGTGATTATCGGCGGCGGTAAGCTGACCGACTATCTTTTATCCCGGCTCATAAAAATGCGGATGATTATCAAGGTTATCGAAATTGATGCCGATAACGCTGACCGACTTGCGATTAAATATCCCCAAAGCGAAATTATTTTTGGTGATGGAACCAAACAGGCCTTTCTAAATGAAGAACACTTTTCTGAATATGATTCGGTTATTGCCTTAACCGGGGTTGATGAGGAGAACATCCTGATTTCAATTTACGCCTCCCGCATGGGGGTAAAAAAAACAATTACCAAGGTAAATCGGACCGATTTGCTAAAGGTACTAGATAATGTTGGACTTCAATCGATTATCACGCCTCAACGACTTATCGCCAACCACATTATTCGTTTTATTCGCTCCATCGAAAATTCTCAGGGTTCTACCGTCAGTGCTTTTTATCGCTTGCTGGATGGTCGGGTTGAGGTTCTACAGTTTAAGGTCAAGGAATCCTGTTGTGAAATTGCTATTCCACTTGTTGAACTACAAACCAAACCAGGACTGCTGATTGCCTGTATTATTCGTGATGGAAAAATTATCTATCCTAAAGGCACGAGTCGGATTTTACCCCATGATGATGTTATTGTCGTCACCACCACGCATAAAAATTTCCAGGACATTGATGATATTTTTGAAAAGAACCGAGGCCGCCAATGAATGGGAAAATGGTCGGTTACGTTCTCAGTCGAATCTTGTTTATTAATGCCCTGCTGATGATTCCAGCGCTGCTTGTTGCGCTTATTTATAAAGAAGGCTGGCAAGGTTTATCCCCGTTTCTTCTTAGCATTGGGATCACTGGTGGTTGTGGGTTCCTGATCGGTTTTCGCAAACCCTCAAATACTGACTTTTTTGCTCGAGAAGGGCTGGTGCTTGTTGCTTTATCCTGGATCGCACTATCGTTTTTTGGAAGTCTTCCCTTTTTACTAAGCGGTGCTATCCCCAATCCCATCGATGCGTTTTTTGAAACCGCCAGTGGTTTCTCAACCACTGGTGCTAGTATTTTAACCAATATTGAATCACTTTCTCATTCGCTTTTGTGGTGGCGGAGCTTTACCCACCTGATTGGTGGAATGGGCGTTCTTGTTCTGGCTTTGGCGGTTATGCCCAAAATCGAATCCGGTGATGTCTTTATTATGCGCGCCGAAGTTCCCGGCCCGACCTTTGGTAAGGTACGAACCAAGCTTCGGAGTTCTGCCCGAATTCTCTACGTTATTTATTTATCCATGACGGCTGTGTTGGTTTTATTACTAGCCTTGGGCGGGATGCCCCTCTTTGACAGTTTTATCCATGCTTTTGGCACCGCCGGCACCGGGGGATTTAGCAATAAGGCAGCCTCCATTGCCTATTACAATAGCACTTATATTGATTACGTGCTAGCCATCAGCATGATTCTCTTTGGCATCAATTTTAATTTGTATTATGCTCTATTTTTTATGCGAATGAAAAATATTCTAAAAAACGAAGAGCTCCGATGGTATCTGGGCTTTATCGCTTTTGCTGTGCTACTAATCTGCCTGAATGTCCGCCATTTGTATTCGTCAATTGATCTTCTTGTCCGGGATGTCTTTTTTACGGTTGCCACGATTATTACGACCACTGGCTACGCCACCGCCAATTTTGATGTCTGGCCGGTTTTTTCCAAGGTTATTCTCCTCTTTTTGATGTTCGTTGGGGGCATGGCCGGCTCAACCGCTGGCGGCATCAAGGTCAGTCGAATTGCTATTTATATTAAAACAACCATCCAAGAAATTCGTGTCAATGTCAGCCCTAACCGACGGCTACCGATCTTGTTTGAAGGCAAGTCTATAGGTCCGGTTCTCAGCCGACAGACCAGTGTGTATTTGATTACTTACACGTTTATGTTTGTTATCTTTCTGATTATCACCTCCCTATCGGCACCCAATTTCACCACCGCTTTCACTGCCGTGGCTGCCACCTTTAACAATATTGGTCCCGGACTGGATGCTGTTGGGCCAGCGGGAAATTATGCTGGTTTTAATAATCTGACCAAATTTTCACTAAGTCTGGTGATGATTATGGGCCGATTAGAAATCTTCCCGATTCTGGTTCTGCTTAGTCCTAGAACCTGGCGACGAGGATAGCTACCAAATTTTAAGACAAAAACCCCTGAAACCATGGTTTCAGGGGTTTTTGCTGACTATTTTACATATCGAATTAAACTTCACTGATTCGAACGTCGAGTTCCCAAGCTCATCTTTCGTTTCTTCTCATCATTTTAAATTCTTACGCTGTATTTATCAACAATCATTTTTGAGCCGGTGTTCCGTTCTCAAACAATCCATCATAGAGCAAATTACCAGCTTCATCGTAGTATTTTCCATCGCCATTCCAAACACTGCAACGATATTCACCTTCATATTTCACATTTCCGTTCTCATAGTGTTCTTTTCCGAAACCATCAAATTCCATATATCCTTTTAAATTTCCTTTAACTCGAACCTCACCATTTTTATGGTAATATTTACCCTGTTCGGACAGCAAGCCATTAAAAAAATCACCTTCTGCGATAACTTTTTTATCCTCGTACTTTTTACCTTTTATCCAACCGTCCTTTAGTCGAAAACCTTCAACATAGTCTCCATATGAACAACGTTCTCTGACCAACACTTTTTTATCTTTAATTTTCATGCTTATAAACATCCCTTTCGTTTCACTCAAGGTACAAAACTTACTGCAACATCTTATCTTAAACGTTATTCTTTGTTTTATAATTAATCAATAACCGTTAACTACACCATCCGCAAATTTTGTTTGAGGCATATTATTAAGGGTAACTTTCAAATGATAGCAAATCTTATAACGACACGATTTTATTAAAGTTGTATCAGCTATTTAAAAATAAACCAGGAGGTAAAACAATGAGTATGATTACGATGAACGATGGTACGCAGATTTATTATAAGGACTGGGGTACCGGGCAACCGATAGTCTTTAGCCACGGTTGGCCACTTAATGCTGACAGTTGGGAATCTCAGATGCTGTTCCTGGCCTCAAAGGGCTATCGATGCATCGCCCATGACCGACGTGGCCATGGACGATCAAGCCAACCCTGGGATGGCAACGAGATGGACACCTATGCCGATGACCTCTCAGAAATCATCGAAGCCCTTGACCTGAAGAGCATTGTTCTGATTGGCTTTTCCGCCGGCGGTGGTGAAGTCGCCCGCTATATCGGACGCCACGGCACAAAGCGGGTAGCCAAGGCTGCGTTAATTGCCGCCGTCCCCCCGCTGATGCTAAAAACAGATGCTAATCCCAGTGGTTTGCCGATTGAGGCTTTTGACGAGATTCGCCTTGGCTCCATTGCTGATCGTTCGCAGTTCTACAAAGATCTTGCCAGTGGCCCATTCTTCGGGGCTAATCGGACCGGTTCAAAGGTTTCTCAAGGCATGATTGACTCTTTCTGGCTTCAGGGGATGCAAGCCGGCAGCAAAAACACCTTCGACTGCATCAAGGCCTTCTCCGAAACTGATTTCACTGAAGACCTCAAAAAGTTTGATGTGCCAACGCTAATCATTCACGGCGATGATGACCAGATTGTTCCCATCGGTGCGGCAGCGCTCGCCTCTTCAAAGATCATCAAGCACGCCAGCCTGAAGATCTACCCGGGTGCACCTCACGGTCTCGCTTATACACATAAGGATCAACTTAATACGGATCTTTTGGCGTTCGTTCAGAGCCGCTGATTTTTAAAATGGAGAAATGATAATATGCAAACCGGAATAAAATAGGCACACCAGAATTCCAGCACCAGAATTCCAATGAGACCGCTGCCAGCCATATCCGAACTAAAAATTCCCATCATCGGAATAACCAGACAACTGATTGCAAAAAGACCGTGAACCAGTAGAAGAACCTTCAGCGCCTTATCTGCTTTTGACTCCGCTTTAAAAGACAGCGCAATAAAAAAGGTGGTTAAGGCCATAAATCCATATCCCAGTAAATTATAGCTAAAAAACAATCCGAATTTCTGGTAATCAAGTATCTGGGCTATAGGCAGGCTGAGATTCGCCAGCCGCACCACCGTTAATTGGGCAAAATATACAATCATAATGAGGGTGCCATAGATGGCGGCAAAAACTAGCGCCGTATAACTGACAGCTTTTGATTCTTTTTCTGAATCGGCAACAAATGCGCCAATCATCGGGATAAACCCCCAGGCGATAAACATACTGGCCAGATAACTAACCGAACTATTCCCCACGATCATGGATACTGCAAAGACTACAACGGCCGCCAGCGTGACAAGAGACGCGTACATTCCTGTTTTGTTATTCATCTTCTCCCTCTTCTTAGTTATTTCTGCTAATCATCCTGGGGATGTTTTCGTACCATATCGACAATCCACTTCGCTTCCGGAACAGCAATCTGAGGATAGCTCACCAAAGCTTCGGCAACACCATGAATCGCTCCCCAGAAGGCCAATGATAGTGAAAGGGGATCGCCTGGTCGAATACTTCCCTGCGTTTGGCCTTTTTCTATTAGTTTTGCGGTCTCATAAACCGAGGTCGAAGCGGAAAGCGGTGCCTTCGATTCCTCTGGTATCCAATGGGAGGTCAGTGCCTGATTGGCCAGCATAAAAATTTTTGCCGCCTTGGTTGAGTCCCGGAACGCCTGAAGAATTACTGCTGTCATTTGTTCGAAAAATTCGATCGGGGAGATGGATTTCTCCATCAGCGTTTCTGTTAAATCCAATCCTTCCTCAGCGATTTTCAACAATTCTTCCAAAATAGCTTGCTTGGTGGGAAAATAATGAAAGAGAAGTCCCACACTTACCTCCGACCGTTTGGCAATATCCCGGACAGTGGTACCGTGATAGCCCTTGTATACAAATAAATCCAGGCTGCTTAATAAAATCGCCTGTCTTCGTTTTTCCGTTTGTTCCGCCCGATTTCCCATCCGTGATCACCTCGTTATTTTATTGATCATTTGCTCAACAAAATAATATATCAAGTCAAACCTCTTGTCAATAATTATTGATCATTTGCTCAATAATAAGTTCAGTATTTTTTATATTAATCCTTTTAACGATCTTTTACGGTTTTAACCTCACATTCCACTTCATAAAAATCATTAATTATGCAATCCACTTCTTTCATATCTTCGAAAATCGCCTGTCTATCTTTGGGTGAAATTGCGATAATCTTTCCAATTCCGGCTTTATATGCTGACTGTATTCCAGAGATCGCATCCTCGATCACGACACAATTTTGGGCGTCAACTTGTATCATTTTAGCCGCTTTTATATAAATATCGGGGTTTGGTTTTCCTTTTATCGTTCCGTCATTGTAAATGATTTTGTCATTATCAAACCACTTATTTAATTGAAATTCTTTTCTGTAAAAATCAACATTGACTTTTGTTGATGCCGTTGCAATTGTTCTTGGGATATTATGCTTTTTTAAATTATCCAACAACCGGATCGCGCCAGGTGCTAATTTAAAATTTACCGCATCTTCGGTACATAGTTTGCGATAAATAATTTCCTTTTTTTCCGACAAGTCATCAATTACATCTACCGATAAACTTTTTTCGAGAAAATACCCTAATATAAAGTCATTGTTACGCCCGTGTACATATTGCAAAAATTCGCTGTCACTAATCTCTCTATTGCACAATTCTTTGATAAATATCCGCCATGCTAACTCATGTTTGTCCGAATCCCAAAACAACGTACCATTAAAATCAAAAATTAAACCAATTTTGTTTATACCTGAATCCAAGATATTCATTGTGTCTCCTCTCCTTCAATTCTAAACTATTTTTCGCGCTTTGAAAAAATGCTGGTTCTGTTGAGGTCCAGGGTTTTTGAGGTAAGTATGATAAGAAACTCTTCAAGGGATGCCAGAAAAGCTAAAATCCCCGTTATGATGAGCAGATTATTGCCCCAAAAAGGATAGACTAACGGGCAGAAAAAGAAAAATAGGCCCGATAATTTATTAGCGATCGTATGAATAAATAATATCTTTCTAAATTTTATTTTTGAAAACACGGCATTTCCAATTCGCAGGATGAAAACAATAATAATTCCGGCAAATATCAGCATCGTGATTTGATTTTGCTTTATCACCGTAATGATGATCATACCGCTCAAAAACAAGTCTGCAATGCTGTCCAGCTTTGCCCCAAGCAAGGTTTCACTGCCGATTCTCCGGGCTATATAGCCATCCAACAGATCCGTTAAGCCGCATATCAGGTATACCAGGATAAAAAGAACACTGCGAAAGTCAATCAATAACAAACCGAGAGATAAAAAAATTCGACATGAAGTTATTATGTTGGGTATGTACGCTTTTTTCATACGTTATATCCTTTGCTCGACACGTTGTGTGTTTTTTTGCGGCTTGCGACACCGTAATCGCAATTACTTTAATTTTAACTGGACTTATCATCCAACACCAGTCCAGGCCCAAAAACACGTTGTGATCAAGATGCTTGGAAAGCTCTGTGGAAGTGACTGTTTTGCCCGTTCCGATCGTGTCTCTGACTACTATCAGGTGCTTTAATTGCACTTTTTCTGTTTCATAAAATGTCTACTAAGTCATTAAAATTCTGAATAATAAAGTCAGGCTTTATGGGATTGTTCCATTTTCGGTTATCTCTATTTATCCAGCAGCTTGTGATTCCAGCCCTGTGAGCACCTAAAACATCCGCAGAACTATCACCAATGTGTATGATTTCCTTTGGCTCTGTATCCAGTTGGCCTAATACGGTATGAAAAAATTTACCACTTTTATTACCTTTATAACTTTTAAGGTCGTCTGAGATGAATGCCTTATCATATGTTATCTTGCAAATCAAATCATCTACCATCAAGTGATTGGAATCGCTGGAAAGGATAATCTGATATTTTGGGCGGAGTTTTTTCATGCAGTCCAAGACGTCATGAAAAAAGGGTGCCTTGGCATGCTGGCACATCAAATTATATGCCACGTCCTGCGCTGTAGTTTTAAAGTTCAATTTTTCCATGGCCTTTTGAGCACATTCCTGATACACTTCAGTCATTGTTTTAAACTGCTCCGATTGCACCGCCTTCTCATAAACGTTGGGCAAGGTGCTTAAAATTGCTTTTGCACCCTGCCTGGCTTTTTCATCGGTATAACTGTCTTTCAAAATGCCGCGCCAGATTTCTGGGATACGTTCGTTGACATCCACCAGCGTCTGAAAGATATCAAAACTAATTATTCTATAGTTCATAATGGCTCCTAAAATCGTTATTTCTTAAAATAGTTAAAACTGAACGTATAACAAAACACCATTGGAATTTACATTCCGATGGTGTTTTGTCTACGATCTCAGAGTTTTTTTAAACTACATATCAAATTTTTTATGAATATGGACCATTGCTTCTTTGCCACGTTCCTTGTCAATCAGACAGGATATCTTGATTTCTGAGGTGCTGATAGTTTGAATATTGATGCCCAGTTCAAACAGCGCTTCAAAGAACTTGGAGGCAATTTCGGCATTGGCCACGATCCCGGTACCAATCACCGAAAGCTTGGCAACGCCCTGATCGTACTCGACCTTTTGGGCGTTGACCTCAAAGGCGAATTTCTGAGCCACGGAAACGGCTTCCTGCAGTTCATCCACATCAATAGTGAAAGAAATATCATTAACGGCAGTTCGATTAACATTCTGGACAATCATATCCACATGAATGTTGGCTTTTGCCAGAGCACTGAACAAACGAAAAGCAATTCCCGGTTGATCCGGCACTTCAAAGATTGATATTTTTGCGATATTTTCATCAAGAGATACCCCTCGAACTAATACTTTTTCCATAATAACATCCTCCTTAATAATGGTTCCTTCATTGTAATTATAGCTTGATCGTACCACTAGTGGCACCTTGAATTTTTCGGCCATTTCCACCGAGCGGGGGTGCAATACCTTAGCCCCGGTGCTGGCCATTTCCAAAACCTCTTCATAGGAGATTTCATCAATTTTTGAAGCCGCCTCAACAATCCGGGGATCGGCAGTGTACACCCCATCAACATCGGTATAGATTTCACACAACTCAGCCTTTAATGCGGCCGCTACCGCCACTGCCGACGTATCGGAGCCCCCTCGGCCGAGGGTGGTAATATCCTTATTCTCATTGATTCCCTGAAAGCCGGCCACAATCACAATCTTATCATCTGCCAGTTCCTTTTCAATGCGGTGGGTGTGAATATCATTGATCCGAGCCCGCTTATGAACATTGGATGTAACAATCCCGCACTGGGCGCCAGTTAAACTGACCACATCATGACCAAAAGCCTGAATGGCCATAGCCAACAAAGAAATCGACACCTGTTCGCCGGTTGCCAGCAGCATATCCATTTCTCGATGAGGTGGATGTTCATTGATCTTTTGAGCCAGATCAATGAGATCATCGGTGGTATCACCCATGGCTGAAACTACCACCACCACTTTTTTGCCTTTTTCCTTGGTCTCAATAATCCGACTTGCAACCCGCTTGATTCTTTCCACATTGGCAACACTGGAGCCGCCATATTTCTGTACAATTAAATCTTGCATTTATCTTCGTCACTCTTTTCTTAGTCATAGATCCGGGCATAAAATAATTCAGGCACCGTTTCCTTTAATTTTTCGGTCATTTTATTAAAAACATTGGCCGCAATGGCACTTGTTACCACATAAACCTGATTCTTATTCACGATAACCGTTTTTCGGGCAGCTACCGTTTCGACGGCTGTCAGCACCTGATCCAGCATTTCTTTGTCGTTCAGATTAGCTCTTAGATAATATTTACCTGAGAAAACGTCAGTTCCCATTTTATTAAGCTGACGGTTAAGCCGCAGCGGTTTTGGCAAATTCTGTTCCCCGACGATATTAAGGATATAGAGCACATCCCCGACCACGGCATTGGCAGTGGCGTCTTTTCCGGCACCTTTTCCATAAAATTGCAATTCGCCGATAATATCCCCGGTGATGGAGATAATATTAAACTCACTGTTGACGTTACTCATAATCGATGCTTCTCTAAACAACACCGGTTCCACCGTGGTATAGACATTTTTCTCTTCAAGCATCGAATGCCCCAGATATTTGACCACATAACCCATCGAACTGATCATCTCAATATCGGCAGCCCGAATTTCGGTAATTCCCCGTTTATAGACATCTTCATCCCGAATAATGCTTTCATACGCCATCGAAGAGAGGATGGCAAGCTTACGGGATACATCGTAACCTTCAACGTCTGCGGTGGGATCAGCTTCAGCAAAACCGATGGACTGAGCCAAAGCCAACGTCTCACCAAAATCGGCCCCTTCTTCGGTCATTTTCGATAGGATGAAGTTGGTGGTTCCATTAAGGATTCCTTTGATTTCAGTCACCCGATTGATTTTCATTTCTTCTTTTAAACTGCCGATGATCGGAATCCCACCGCCTACTGAAGCCTCATAACGCAGCACCACGCCATTTTCCTCGGCCAGCGTCTGCAATTCGGCAAAGTACTCAGAGATAACCGCCTTATTGGCAGTTACCACATGTTTTCCTGCCCGGAGACATTCTTTGATCATTTCGTATTCAAATTCCATGCCCCCCATCAGGGCGATCACCAAACCGATACTGTCATCTTCCAGAATCTCACTGGGGTGGGTCACAATTTTTCCCACCGAATCGCCCAGATCTTTGGACGTATCGCGCTCCAGTACCTTGGTAATGACCGGGCTTGACTTTCTCGACTCCACATCGGTAAAATTGCCAGCAAACTTCCCTTTATTTAAATTGATGAGTTCATAGACCCCGGAACCAATGGTTCCACAGCCCAAAAGTGCGATATTCAATAAAATTCACCTCGTATATGTATTTATTCTAAAAACACTTGTTTTTTCAGTGAAAACATTCTATCATATAGCTAGGGGTTATTCAATCCCCCTCCGAGAAGATTTTTTGAATATTTTTGAAGATTTTTCCCGGCACACCATAAATTTTTGGAGGAATCACATGAAAAAAGGCTACCACAGCACGCGATCCAAAGACATCAATGTTACTGCATCCCAGGGCATCCTGCAAGGATTGGCTCCGGATGGCGGACTCTTTGTCCCCAACTTTATCGATAAGATTAATTTAGACCCAAGCAAATTCATGGGGAAAAACTACGGCGAGATGGCACATCAGATCTTTTGCGCTTTCCTCGATGATTTCAGCGAAAAACAAATTTCTGATTCCATTCAGGGCGCTTATTACTCCGGTAAGTTTGAAGAAAAAGAACCGGTTGCACTAAAAAAAGTCAAAGACCGCTATTTTCTGGAACTCTTTCACGGCCCCACCTGTGCCTTTAAAGATATGGCTCTCACTATTTTACCATATCTGATGGTAGAGTCTATGAAAAATGTCAATAATCAGAAGAAAATTATGATCTTAACCGCCACCTCCGGGGATACCGGGAAGGCCGCTTTGGAAGGTTTTGCCGATGTTCCCAATATTAGCATTATCGTGTTTTACCCTAAGGATGGGGTCAGCACCGTTCAGGAAAAACAGATGCTCACTCAAATTGGTGAAAACACCTGTGTGGTGGGAATCGACGGCAATTTTGACGATACCCAGAATGGCGTTAAAATGATTCTCAACGATCCCCAATTAGCGGCCGAACTGGCTAAAGCCAATGTGATCTTTTCCTCGGCTAATTCCATTAATATCGGTCGGCTACTGCCTCAGGTTGTTTATTATTTTTATAGTTACTATGAGCTGTTGCGTCGGGGCGAAATTCAACCCGATGAAAAAATAAATTTTGTGGTCCCGACTGGGAATTTCGGCAATATCTTAGCTGGCTACTACGCTTCGCTGCTGGGCTTACCGATTAATAAGCTGATCTGCGCATCCAACGCCAATAAAGTTTTAACCGACTTTTTTAGGACGGGTAACTATAATCGTAACCGGGATTTTTATAAGACTTCATCCCCATCTATGGATATCCTGATTTCCAGCAATCTGGAACGGCTACTTTACGATGTCTCCGGCGCCGATCCGGATGCGGTTAGTGATCTGATGGCGCAGCTAAAAAACCAGGGCACTTATCAAGCCTCTAAAGCTCTGATGGAAAAAACCAGCCTCTTCTATGCCGGTGCTGCCGACGAAGGTGAAACTGCTCAAGCCATCAAAGCCATTTTTGATGAAACCCATTATTTGATGGACCCACACACTGCCGTCGCCAATAAGGTTTATGAAGACTATCTTAGTGAAACCAAGGATACCACCAAAACCGTGATCGTCTCAACTGCCAGCCCTTACAAGTTTGGGCGTTCCGTTTATGAAAGCATTTTTGGTGACTGTACGTGCAATGATTATGAACTTTTAACGGTTCTGGCTGAAAAAACCGGCACCGCTATTCCCCAGCCATTAAAGGATCTGGACAAAAAAGCCAATCAGCATCAGGGACAATGTGATAAAACCGAAATGCCTCAGGCCGTTCTTGATTTTTTAAACAATCAGGTACACAATCAGGTGGAACAAAATGATTAAGGTTCGGGTTCCGGGAACCAGTGCCAACATCGGCCCGGGGTTTGACGCCTTTGGTCTGGCACTGTCAATTTACAATACCTTCAGTTTTGAAGAAAAAAATGACGGCAAGCTGACAATCCGGGGCGTTGAACGGAAGTATCAAAGCGATACCAATCTGGTTTATCGTTCGATGCAAAAGGTGTTTAAAAAAGTGGGTTACCATCCCAAGGGACTTTATATCCACACCGATGTGGATATCCCCATCAGCCGGGGACTGGGCAGTTCCGCCACCTGTATTGTTGGCGGACTTTTTGGTGCCAACACCCTGATTGGATCACCCTTATCGACCGAAGAACTTTTTGATATCGCGGTGGAGCTGGAAGGACACCCGGATAACGTCGCTCCAGCCATCTTCGGGGGGCTGGTCGTTTCCATGAACGATCGCGGCAAAAACATCTACATCAAGAGCGCGGTTCACCCCTGTTATGAATTCTACGCGCTGGTACCGGACTTTCCCCTATCCACGGCCGATGCCCGTCAGGTTTTACCTAAAAAAATCAGTTTTGGCGATGCCACCCATAATCTGCCCCGGGCAACGATGACCTATCTGGCTCTGGCCAACGGTTGCCCGGATATTTTAAAGCTGTGTATGAAGGACCGCCTGCACCAGCCCTATCGCAAAAAACTGATTGCCCACTACGATGTGATGACCAAAAAAGCCCGGGAAATGGGGTGTCTCAACACCTGTATCAGTGGCGCCGGCCCGACCATTCTGGTCATTAATTCAGTCAGTAACCAGGATTTTGAGCGCGAGATGCTTGCCTATTTAGCACAAAAAGCACCGGGATGGCGAATCATTCCGCTATCTCCCGATCATACCGGTGTCCAGGTTTTAGGAGGTTAGACCAATGATTAAAGATTATCTGATTGTTAATAAAAAAATACTGCCCGATTATTATTCCAAGGTGGTAGAAGCCCGCATCTTAATGGAATCTGCCCAGTGTAAATCGGTCAGTGATGCGGTAAAAAAGGTGGGCATCAGCCGTAGCACCTACTATAAATATAAGGACTACATTTTTACCCCTTCGGAAAATTATGGTCGTAAGTTTACGCTTTCTTTTAAGCTTGACGATACACCCGGGATTCTTTCCAATATTTTGACGATTCTCCGGGATCACCAGACCAGCATTATCACCATTCATCAGGATATCCCAATTAACCAGGCTGCCGTTGTGATTGTGACCCTGGACGGAAAGGATCTTATCTTAACCATTGATGAGTTGATGGCGATGTTAGAAGCCCTGGACGGCGTACACGGCGTTCAGCTAATTGCGATGGAATGAGGCTTTAGTTGTCGGTACCGGGTTATCTTTCTTGACAGTTTGAAGCCCCATTCTAAAATCAGAATGGGGCTTTTTGATAACTTTGAATTTTATTTACACGTTAATAAAGCTCGATCGTATTTGACAAGCTATCCTCACTGGAGAACCAGTAGTAAGAGCCCAAAACCTCGTCCATCAGGTCTTCGGCGACGCTGATGGTATTGGCGTCGATAATGGCATAATGAAAATATTTTTCTCCTGAATTCAGCGCTACTTCCAAATCTCGCACAAAGCGCTTCACCTCGCTTTGTTTGCTTAAATCATAGCGCTTGTTTTCTTTGACAAAGTAATTGGCTGCCGTGGCGGTAAATTCCGGATAGGCAATCAATCGCTGATCGGGACGATGTGATTTAAGAAGTTCTGCCGTAGTAACACAGAAATAATCGTAGAAGATACTCTTTTCTGGCTCTAAATTATCTTCAACATTAAATTCCCCCCAGGTGGCATCCAGATAATAATACTCCCCGTCAACCCGGACAATATTCCAGGCATGAGCACCCTGGCCGATGGCCTCTCCCGCCACATAAGAACACTCAATTCCGGTGCGTTTCAATAGATATTGAATAGCTTTGGAATACCCGGCACAGACCGAGCCTTTTTTTCCAAAAACACTGTAAATGTTCTGATCATCCTCGCGATCTTCCTGATAGACGGTGTTTTTTATCACATATTCGTAGGCATATTTCACTTTTTCATACTCACTCATACCACTACTCATACCACTACTGTATTCCTGAAAAGCCGCTTCTATCTCAGCCTGTCGCCGATCCTTTTCGGTTTCGTCGTAGGGATACTCAATGATGACTTTACTGACTTTTTGATCATATTCGTCATAGTAGTAGGAAAATTCTCCAACCCAGAATATTTCCGGGTAATCATAATCAATTGCAGAAAGTACTCGCTCAATTTCTTCAGTGTTGACGCCACTCACCTTAACCTCAGTCTCAAAATCGGTAAGCATCCGAACAACCCGAGTATAAGCCTGTCGTTCATTTTCCTCAAGGAAAGCATACCCATCAAAGGCCTGCTGCCGACTTTCAGCGATTTCTTCATTTTGCTGGGCTTCGGATTCATCGAAAAATGATTGGATGTTCATACTCCCAACCAACTCTTCCAGTGCTAGATATGCCCCAGCCCCCAACAGCAGAAGTATGAGCATGATAATTACAACGACCGCGACTACTTTTCTTCCCCTATGATTGCTCACGCCTTTGCCCCCTTTATGTGATCTTATGTTATTTATTACCCTTTATTTTAAACATTTGTATTTAATATCCAGAAATCAAATGCGAAACAGTAAATAATTTTACCATAAATTCTTGTGGACACCCTAAACTTTTATGACATATACTTAAGTAATGATTAAAGAAACCCTAAGGAGGTCCACATGCCTGAGTATCACGCGATCACCTGTACGACTGCCCTACACGAATTGAAACGAAAAATTCCCTATGGCTGGGATTTAAATATTTATAAAGGTTGTCGCCATGGCTGCCGTTACTGCTATGCCATGGGAACCCATGGTTTTAGCGGCTATCATGATTTCTCAAGCAATATTTCGGTCAAAACAAATATCATTGAAGTACTCGAAAAACAACTCTCCTCACCAAACTGGAAGCGGGAAATTGTCAATATTGGCGGTGTCACAGACAGCTATCAACCGGCGGAAGCCCAGTACCAGCTGATGCCAGAAATATTAAGGTTACTGATCAAATACAAAACACCGGCAATTATTTCCACCAAGTCGGATCTGGTGCTCCGGGATTATGACCTGATTGACGCACTATCCCGGATAACCTATATCAATGTGGCCGCCACAGTGACCACTCTTGACGAATCCATTCGAAAAAAAATCGAGCCCGGCGCCGTGTCTGGCCAGGCCCGCTTTGAGATGCTTAAAGCTTTCAGAAAAACAAATGCCTCCGTCGGTCACCATCTGATGCCGATTATTCCGACCCTGACTGATGATTCCGAAACCCTGACGGCCTTGTTTGCTGCCGGAAAGGAGGCCGGTATCGATTATGTGCTGCCCGGCGCCCTTTATTTGCGCGGTGCCACCCGACCGGCATTTTTTGATTTTATTAAAACCACCTATCCGGAAAAGTATGACACCCTTTGGCGCCTGTACAAAAAAGGCGGCGCTCCCAAAGAATATAAGGACGAGCTCTACGGCAGGCTCAATCCCCTGCGCCAGGCCTTTGGCCTGTCCAACAGCTACAGCAAGCCGATTAAAGAAAAGCTGAAGGTCTATCCCCCGGCAGAAGAACAGGTTTCGTTTTTAAATCCTGTATTAAATACTAATCATACAATTTGAGATTGAATTCTTTTTAAAAAAATGTTAGACTATAATAAAAATACGAAAAGGAGTTAAGAGGATGCGTAATTTATCTTGCTAAGAAACAATTGGAAAGTGCTTTCAATCCAGAGGATAAACCTCTTGTTTTGGTGCGCTTAAGCAAGAAAATTACGAAAAAAGCACTGCCTCTTTAGCACCATCAACTCCTTTAGTAAGGATTTTTTGTGTTGTCCATCATTGAGCCGCAGGATCGTTTTCTTGCGGTTTTTTACTTGTCAAAGCCTCTATTATCGGGCTTGGCAGCGGAGGTACAATGATGTCACAAATTTCCATATCACACTTAAGCTTTAACTACGAAAACAGCTACGAAAATATTTTTGAAGATGTTTCTTTTACCATTGACACGAACTGGAAGCTGGGTTTTATCGGCCGAAATGGCCGGGGTAAAACAACCTTTTTAACACTTCTGATGGGTCTTTATGACTACAGCGGTGTGATCACCAAAACGGTCGATTTTGAGTATTTTCCCTTTGAAATCCAGAACCCTTCCTTGCTTACCAGTACAATTGTCGATGCCATTTATGATGACTATGAAATCTGGGAACTGCAGCGGGAACTATCGTTGCTTAGTCTGGAGCCTGAATTGCTTAATCGACCCTTTGAAACCCTGAGCCGGGGTGAACAAACCAAGGTATTACTGGCGGCCTTATTTTTAAAACCTCATCAATTTCTCTTAATTGATGAACCTACCAATCATCTGGATCTGGAAGGCCGTCAAATCGTCAGTGCATATTTGAATAAAAAGCAGGGTTTTATTCTGGTTTCCCACGACCGCGCCTTTCTGGATAACTGTGTGGATCATGTCTTGTCAATTAATAAAATGAACATTGACATCCAGAAAGGCAACTATTCCACCTGGCTCTTTAACAAACAGCGTCAGGATCAGTTTGAATTCAATCAGAATAAGAAACTCAAACAGGAAATTGGTCAATTAAAAACGGCCGCCAAGCAAACCGAAAACTGGTCAAATGCCGTTGAAAAATCCAAAAACGGCCAACGCGTTTCAGGGCTTCGTCCCGACCGTGGCCACATCGGCCATCAGTCGGCTAAAATGATGAAACGATCCAAGTCGCTTAAAAAACGCCAGCATAAAAGTATTGAATCAAAAGAAAAACTGCTTAAGAACATTGACTGGGCCGATACGCTCCAGATCCGACCCCGTGCTTATCAAAAAGACCGACTGATTTCGGCCAATAACCTGTCCCTTTGCTATGGTGATCGGCCAATTTTAAAAGACTTAAGCTTCGAGATCAATCAGGGTGACCGCATTGCCATTATCGGTCCGAACGGCTCGGGGAAATCCAGTCTGCTTAAACTACTGCTGGGTGAACTCATCCCTTTTTCCGGCAATCTAAACCTGGGCAGCCAGCTGCAGCTTTCACATATTCCTCAGGACACTCACTTTCTGACCGGGGATCTCCGTCATTATTCCCGTTGTGAAGAGATTGATGAGAGCCTGTTTAAGACCATCCTGCGAAAGCTGGGATTCAACCGGGAACAATTCGAAAAAGAGATGAAAAGCTTCAGCGAAGGTCAAAAAAAGAAGGTCTGTTTAGCCCGCAGCCTTTGTCAATCGGCCCACTTGTATTTGTGGGACGAACCACTAAATTATATTGATGTGCTTTCCCGGGTACAGATTGAAGAACTTTTGCTTAAGACCCCGCCAACCATGATTTTTGTGGAGCATGACCAGTCCTTTATTGACCATGTGGCGACAAAAATTATTGAGCTATAAATTATTAAATGATACGATCTATGTTTGATTAAAGAATTTTGCAAATTGATACTTGTAATTGTGCCGTGTGCGGGCGATTAATAATCGCCCCTACATTAATTTTAATTCAACTTATATATGATCGATTAACCAAAGGAGTCACACCATGCATCTACGACCCAAACCCTGGGCCCGCCCGGAACTGGAGGCCTGCGGATTTTTTCAGGCTGCCCCCCCGGATCATCGGGGGCAATGGCAACACTTATTTAAAAAAAAGCAGCCCCTTCATATTGAATTGGGCTGCGGAAAAGGTACCTTTATTGCTGCATTGGGCAGCCGCCATCCGGAGATTAACTATCTTGCCATTGATCTGATTGACGCGGTGCTGGGTTTGGCTAAACGCAATATTGAAGCTGCTTATTTAAACGCCCATGCGTCTGTTGATAACGTGCAAATCATGTCCTGGGACATTGAACGTATTGACACCGTCCTCTCCCCAGAGGATGGTGTCGAGCGGATTTACATTAATTTCTGTAATCCCTGGCCGCGCCGCCGCTACCAGAAAAAACGTCTGACGCATAGCAAACAGCTGGAAAAGTATAAGAAACTCTTATCCAAAAACGGGGAAATCCATTTTAAAACCGACAATGATGAACTATTTAATGATTCCATCAAATACTTTGAAGCAGCCGGTTTTACCATCACGACCCTGATCCCCGATCTTCACACCGCCGACTACCCGGACAATATAAAAACCGAGCACGAAAAAATGTTTGCCGAGCAGGGGATTAAGATTAAATTTCTGATTGCCAGTCGGTAACACAAATGACCGGTAACACAATAATTTGCGTAACCGGTCATTTGACTAAATTTTGAAAGGATCAATTTTCAGAAGTTAAACTCCTCGGCCCAATTAAAAGCCCCCGATGTTTCAACACTTTTGGGCCAGTGATCGCACCAGCTCGGTACCTGCGGGTTTTCGACCCGATCCAGACTGGGGGTGTAGGGTTTGATGTCCAGCACCGGTGTTCCATCATTGGCATCAATATAGGCAATCTTGATGATCCCAGTTTGATTGTCAAGATCCAATACCGAAACCGCGGTTAATGCCAGCGGATTGGGCCGGAGCGGAGAGCGGGTGGCAAAGACTCCCATCACCTCCGGAGCCTGTTTATAGGGCTGGGGTGATGAAAGCACCCCGCGGGCTTCTTGATTGTCAAATTCGCTAAACCACCATAATACATTGATGTGGGAAAATCCGTCCAATCCTGCCAATCCTTGACGATATCTTTCGTCCAGTTCGATAAACATCTCTGTTCCTTCAACATGAATTGTTCCAATCGGTTTTAAATGATCGTTTTCCATGCGCTTACCTCCATAATTCTATTGTTAATTAAGTAATTGCGATCCCATGAGCTTCGTAACTACCTATTTATTATTCTAGACCCTACCACGGTGTGAGAGTCAATAGGTCTTATGCTTTAATTTAAAAACAAACATTCGGCCAAGCGATAATGACTATTTTGATCGCGTGTTTAATTAAAATCTCACGAATCTATTTCCGACCAACCGGTTCCATTGACATCATCAACCGCTTCCTTTATAATTTAATTAATCTATATTTTAAAAAGTCAGATTGTATTCATTTTTTCTAGGAGGCACTCTTATGACTACGAATAATATATTCGCTATCTCTTGTTTTGTTCTGGCAATCATTTTTGTATTATTGGCATTTATTTTTGCGCTTTTAAAAGAAAAGGCGGCGATTTTAATTAGTGGCTTCAACACCTTACCCAAAGAACTGCGACACTCCTATGACACCCAACGAATGAGCAAAGATATGCGGAATCAATTCGCCTTATGGGCGCTCATTTTATTCGCAGGTGCTTTACTCTCACATTTCATCAGTTTCTATTTTGCTCTCGCTTCTTTAACCCTTTGGCTGTTTCTATTTTTTAAAGACGTTCATTTTGATGTCGATAAAGCATTTAATCGTTATCTGAAATAACCTTTTGTTCACGGTCCCCTTTTATCGACCACTTATATTTTTCCCAGTTCAATGCGGGTAAAAATAAGCGCCAGCTTTTAGGCCTTATCATTAATCATTTTTATCTTTAAAAAATTATGTTAAGATATCCGTAAGTAAATAAAAACCACTGATTACAAAGACTTTTATCTCTTTCATAATCAGCGGTTTTTATTTAATCTTATATCCTAATTGATTTAAATAAGTGCTTCTGCCTTTGTTGCCGTAAATATAAATTTTCCATCAGAAACTCTTGCGCTGCCGGTAAAACGGCAACCTTTGGCACCACCCTCAACTTTTTGAGCGGCCAACAGCATCGCGCAATCATTTTTCTTAAGATTTTCCGAAGTCACCTTCATTGCATAGACTCCGACCGAAACATGGTCACCTTCAACTTCGCCGCTACCAACAATAATGG
The DNA here is from genome assembly GCF_034438075.1 of Acetobacterium sp. K1/6. Taxonomy (NCBI): domain Bacteria; kingdom Bacillati; phylum Bacillota; class Clostridia; order Eubacteriales; family Eubacteriaceae; genus Acetobacterium; species Acetobacterium sp. K1/6. Next base: position 48,443 of record NZ_JAXQGA010000004.1, read on the forward strand.
GGTGTGGGCTGCCATCGGGACACATTGTCACAATTGTCAGAAACGCCGAGTTTTCGATAACACTTTTCATTTCTTCATTAATAACCATTTTAAATTCCTCCAAAGTTTAGTATAGCAATTGACTCCGCAATTACTACCTGATACAATTATAGTACTCCAACTAAAGCTTGTAAACTACGCAAAAAAATATGATCACATACGAAAATAGAAAGGAGCTAAGAAAAAAATGACTACCTCTGAAAATAAAACTTCCTTATGTTCCGGAAACATCTGCCCGTGCCAAGAAAAATGTCCCCTTTCAGCTGCCCTTGAAATCATTGGTGGCAAATGGAAGATTCCCATCCTCTGTGCATTATATAACGATGGGCCCACCCGTTATAATGCGTTACGAAAAAAAATTAAGGGCATAACCAACACCATGCTCGCTTCCTCATTGAAGGAACTCGAAGCGGATGGTCTGATCCTCCGCACGCAATATAACGAAATGCCCTTAAGAGTCGAGTATGAATTAACCAGAAACACGAATCGTCTTATTCCGATTCTGGGCAGCCTTTCTGTATGGGGCAAGGAAATAAAAACTGATTTATAAACAAAAAACTGCCCCCATGTTTTAATTTACTTTTTCCAGTTCAATCTGAATTTCGGTCAGATAGTGAGCCGGATTTTCTTCATTCCAGGGGCCCCGATGACAGATTTGCCGGTTTTTTCCCTTCATTCTATAACCGGCATGTCCAGTCAGCCAATAAGCCAGCGAGCGAAAAGCCCCGGAGATATTTTCATAGGGGCCATAAACCATCGTGCAGGCCATCATCGCCACCGCTTCTGTATTTCGAAAGCACAGCGGTTCGTCCACAGCCACAGCTTTTGTAACCACCATACAGACCTCCACATCCACATCGGCTTCCTTAAACTCATTGTCATGGTAAACAGCAAAGCACTGCTCAGTTACTGGTAGCTCAATTTTTCTTTCGTTTGTTAATTCGGCTAGTTCTTTCCAAAGTAATCCCTCACAAAAATAATTTGCGATCACCCGTCGCAGTGAAATAACCGGGTATGAAGGAATCTGCTTAATGATAAAGTTATAATGAATACCGATTTCATCTTTCTTAATGCTGTCCAACGCCGTTTTTATTCTGCTTAGCTTTTCCTGTTCTTGTTCCAGTAATTGCTGTACTTCGATTTGTTTGCTTTTTAATTGATCCGCCATAAAATCACCGCTCCAATTTTTTAGCGCCGCCCCAATCTCTGCAACGGTATAGCCAACATCGCGCAAGAAGATAATTTTTTGCAGCCGCGGAATTTGCTCCACCGAATACAGACGATAGCCCGTAAAAGGGTCCGTCTGAGCCGGTTTCAGCAAGTTATTTTCATCATAATAGCGGAGCATCCGAATCGATACCTGGGTCAATTTTGAAAACTCACCGATTTTAAACATCACGACCTCTTTTCATCTGTCTCTCCCTTTATTTCCGACTAGATAAATACCATTTGGATCAGTACCATATAAACCAGAGTTCCGCCACCAATGCTCAGCAGGTTATTGCGCTTCCAGACGTGAAGCAATGCCACAATTCCTACTGCAAGATACTCGGGAAATCCGTGCGGCGGCACCATTAAGCTGACCCCCTTTAAACAATAAACCACCAGAATGGCAATAACCGCTGGCGGTAGCAGATCACCAAGGGTTTTAACCAGAGCCGGTACTTCCTTTCCGCCACCAAAAAGGGCAAAAGGCAGAAAACGGGTCATAAAGGTACAGGCCGCCACCACCAACACGACCAGTAAGGGTGTTGTTATTTCCGGACTCATTGAACCACCTCCTTGTTCTCTCCTTGTTTTATACTGTTTCTAAAAACGAGCAGCAAACATACGGCGGCAATCAACGCCGGTAGAATAAATGCATTGGCACCAAATACAAAAAGCGAGACGATCCCACAAAACATCCCCACCAGAGCAGGCAAATGCGATTGATAGCTATACCACTGCTCAATAAAGATAACCACAAACAGGGCTGTCATCGCAAAATCGATGCCGGTGGTATCAAAACCGATGAAACTGCCAATGATCGCACCAAGAGTGCAGCCGACAATCCAGTAGCTTTGATCCAGGGCCGCTACGGTAAAAAACACCTGTTTCTGATTGAGTTCTTTGGGTATATTCATACCGCACAGTAGCGAATAGGTCTCGTCAGTTAGTGAAAAAATCATATACCAGCCATATCTTCCCATCGCCTTAAATTTTTCAATGAAGGATAACCCATAAAAGATATGACGACTCTGTACCGACAGGGTCAGGACAATCAATGACAGTAGCCCCATGCCGCCACCCAGTAGTCCAATCAAAACAAATTGCATCGAACCGGCATAAATAATCAGACTGATAAAAAATGCCCAGATAAAATTGTAACCCGCTTTTTCCAGCAGAATGCCAAAGGCCATCCCCATGAAAAGATAACCAAAAAGAACGGGCAGGGTTTGAATAAACGCATATTTTAAAGTCTCTCTAAATGCTTCTTTTTTCTTGGTCATACTCAATTTTCTGCTCCTTATACTTAATTTTCCTTAAGTTACCAAAATATTATAGCATAAATCTTTATGTTAATGCGTTTCAAAATTCTTTTGCCTTGCATAATTTCAATCTTCGTTTATAATAGATTTACTTAAGTAAATTAACTATTATGTTATTTAACTGTTACTTTAATTAATCATTAATCTACGAAAGGAGTACGCATTGAATACAACTGGACACGAACTGTTTCACGCTTTTCACCGCATAAAAAAGTCAAGTATGGGTCGCATTCATAAATGTCTGATGAAAGACCTTAAACCCCATGAATTTTTTATGTTAAAAACCCTTAAAACAATGTATGACGAGGAGCAAAAAGACGCTCAGTTAAACAATCTCACGTTGGCTCCCGGCGTGAAAATTTCTCAGCTCAGCCGAGAAACCGCAATTTCGATGCCCGGCGTTTCACAAACGATTTCAACTTTGGAAAAGCTTGGCTATGTAGAACGGATTGCCTCAAGTAAGGATCGCCGCCTGGTTTACGTTAAGCTTACCGATACCGGCCGCCAACTTGAAGACGATGTTTCAAAGTCATGCTTCCAAATCTATGATGAAGCAGCAACCACGCTAGGTGAAGAAGATACCCAGTCCCTTGTTCTTTTACTCGACAAATTAGCGGTCGCCTTTGATCAGATCGATCAGCAACAAGGCGGCTTGAAAGAAAATGCAGAAAGGAAAACAACATGATCAAGCTTTCACGCTATTTAAAACCCTATCTCGGGGTCCTTTTCATTACCCTGGCACTGCTTTTTGTGCAAGCGATATCCGACCTGAACCTGCCAAACTTCATGTCGGATATTGTCAATGTGGGCATCCAGCAAAACGGGATTGAACACGCAACGCCGGAAGCCATCAGTGAAGATGGCTATGCCTTAATGACGACCTTTATGACCACTGCAGAAAAGCAGACGGTGTCAGATAGCTACCTGCTGATGAGCCCGGATGACGCTACTAATCCAGACTATGGTGCCACCGTCGAGAAATTCCCGACACTGAAAACCCAAAGTATTTATGTCCTTACAAATCCCAATGCGGAAACTTTCAAAACGCTGGATCCCATCTTTGGAACAGCCACCTGGACATTTATCAATGCCATGCGTTCAATGGATACCAGCGCCGCCGATGCCAGCGCCGCCGAAAGCGCGACCGATCTGGATTTAGACCAGCTTTATCAGGCCTTGCCGATGCTCACACAATTGCCCCCGGACACCTTTGACAAAGCCCGCGAACAGGCTGCCCAAACTCCTGAATCGATGCAAATTCAAACCGCTGTCCAATTCACCACCCAATTCTATAACGAACTTGGAGTTGATGTCGGTGCCATTCAAACTTTCTATATTTTAAAAATTGGCGCGATGATGCTACTGCTTTCTTTGATCAGCATTTTAGCCGCCATTGCGGTGGGCTTTTTTTCAGCCCGAATTGCGGCTGGGGTTTCCCAAAGTCTCCGCCGGGATGTCTTCAAGAAGGTCCAGTGTTTTTCTAATACCGAGTTTGATAAGTTCTCGACAGCATCACTGATCACCCGAAACACCAATGATATCACCCAAATCCAGACCATTCTGATTATGGGCATTCGAATTCTCTGCTATTCACCAATTCTGGCCATTGGCGGGATTATTATGGCCCTACGCCGAACCACCTCCATGGGTTGGATTATCGTTGTGGCGGTTTTAGCGATTATGATTATTATTGGTGTCGTATTTACCATTGCCATGCCTCGCTTTAAACTAATCCAGAAACTGGTGGATAAACTAAACCTCGTCACCCGGGAGAGCCTGACCGGCTTGATGGTGGTGCGGGCTTTTGGCAATCAGAACTTTGAAGAAAATCGTTTTGATTCGGTAAATAAGGAAACGACCGCTAATAATCTTTTTGTAAACCGAGCGATGGTCTTTATGATGCCAACCATGATGTTTATCATGAATGGCGTCACTCTGCTAGTGGTTTGGGTCGGTGCTCATCAAATCGCCGATTCAGCCATGCAGGTTGGTGATATGATGGCCTTTATGCAATATACCATGCAGATTATTTTCTCCTTCCTGATGATGTCGATGATGTTTATTATGATTCCCCGGGCTGCCGTTTCCGGCGATCGTATTCAGGAAGTACTGGCCGTTAAACCGAGTATTGTCGATCCCGCCGAACCAAAAAAACTACCAATGAACGAGCAAACCACCCTGGTCTTTGACCATGTCTCCTTCCGCTATGAAGGAGCTGAGGAAGATGTCCTTCATGATATCAACTTTGTGGCCAATCCGGGCGAAACAACCGCCTTTATTGGTTCCACCGGTTCAGGTAAATCAACCCTGATTAACCTGATTCCCCGATTTTTCGATGTCACCTCGGGTACTGTTAAAATCGATGACATCGACATCCGCGAGGTCACCCAACACGATCTGCGCGAAAAAATTGGTTACATTCCCCAAAAAGGGGTGTTATTTTCCGGCACTGTGGCCTCCAATCTTAAATATGGCGATCAACTTGCCAACGAAGAAGATTTAGCTATTGCTACTCAGGTTGCTCAGGCTACCGAGTTTATTAAAAGCAGTCCCGACGGCTTTGAGCGGGAAATCGCCCAAGGCGGCAGCAATGTCTCTGGCGGACAAAAACAGCGACTATCGATTGCCCGGGCGCTGGTACGAAAACCGGATATCTATATTTTTGACGACAGCTTTTCCGCGCTGGACTACAAAACCGATATTACTCTGCGACGGGCTTTAAAAGAATACACCGGTAACAGTACCGTACTCATTGTCGCCCAACGAATTAACACCATTATGCATGCCGAGAAAATCATCGTTCTGGATCACGGCCGGGTGGTTGGCAAAGGAACCCACAATGAACTATTAAAAACCTGTACCACCTATCAGGAAATTGCATCCTCACAATTATCAGAGGAGGAACTAAACATATGAGCGATCAAAAAAATATTAAAACACCAAAACGTGGCAACATGGGCGGTGGCGGAATGGGTCGGGGTCCAGGAGGTCCCGCCGGCATGATACCCGGTGAGAAGCCCAAAGATTTCAAGGGCAGCCTTAAAAAACTGACCCGCTACCTATCCGCCTATAAAATCAGTCTCTTCTTTGTGCTGATCTTTGCGATTGCTTCCACCATCTTTATGATTGTCGGCCCCAAAATACTGGGAAACGCCACCACGGCCATCTTTGAAGGTGTCATGAATCTGATTGCCGATAATGGCAAAGGCATTGATTTTAACTATATTAGTCAGATCATGCTGTTGCTCCTTGGTCTCTACATCATCGCTGCGATTTTTTCTTATATCCAAGGCTTTATTATGACCGGGATTTCGATGAAGGTAACTTATGAGCTCAGACGAAATATTTTTGCCAAAATCAATCGACTACCGTTTAAATATTTTGACAAAACCAGTTATGGTGAGGTGCTTTCCTTCCTGACCAATGATATTGAAACGGTCAATCAGACCTTAAATCAGAGCATCACCCAAATTATCACCTCCGTGGCAACCCTGTTGGGTATTCTGATTATGATGTTCTCCATCAGTTGGCAAATGACCATTGTAGCACTTTTAATTGTGCCAATCTCATTTGTCATTGTCGTGAATCTTGTTAAAAAGTCCCAACCCCATTTCAGCGAACAGCAAACCTATCTGGGTCATATCAATGGTCACGTGGAGGAAATGTTCAGCGGGCATAACGTGGTTAAAGCATTTAACGGTGAAGAATCTTCTTTCGAAACCTTTGACCACTATAACACCACCCTTTACAGCTCGGCCTGGAAATCGCAGTTCATTTCTGGACTGATGATGCCGATGATGACCTTTATCGGGAACCTCGGCTATGTGGCGGTTTGTATTCTAGGCGGTTATCTGGCCGTTAATGGCCGCTTAAGTGTTGGCGACATTCAGGCCTTTATCCAATATGTCCGTCAGTTTACCCAACCGATTATGCAGATTGCCAATATTTCTAATATTCTGCAGCAAACCACTGCCGCTGCCGAACGGGTCTTCACCTTTTTGGAAGAAGAAGAAGAAGTTTCCGAAAGCACCACCGCTTTTGATCTCTCAAAAGTATCTGGTCGTGTCGATTTTGACCACGTAAACTTTGGTTATAACCCCGATAAAACCGTTATTAAAGACTTTTCCGCTCATATCAAAGAAGGCCAGAAGATTGCCATTGTTGGTCCCACCGGAGCCGGTAAGACCACCATCGTTAAGCTGTTGATGCGTTTTTATGACGTGAAATCCGGTGCCATTCTCGTGGATGGCCATAATATTATGGACTTTAGCCGCGGCGATCTTCGCAGCCTCTTTGGGATGGTGCTCCAGGATACCTGGCTTTACAATGCCAGCATCCGCGACAATATCAAGTATGGCCGTCTGGATGCCACTGATGCTGAGGTAGAAGCTGCAGCCGTAGCCGCTCAGGTCGACTATTTTGTGCATACCCTGCCGGATGGTTATAACATGTTCTTAAATGAAGAAGCCAGTAATGTGTCGCAGGGACAAAAGCAACTCTTAACCATTGCCCGGGCCATTTTGGCTGATCCTAAAATCCTGATTCTGGATGAAGCCACCAGCTCGGTGGATACCCGTACCGAGGTGCTGATTCAGAAAGCCATGGATAACCTGATGGAAGGGCGAACCAGCTTTGTCATCGCCCACCGCTTGTCCACCATTAAAAATGCCGACCTCATTCTGGTTATGAATGAAGGCGACATTGTCGAACAGGGTAACCATGAAGATCTGCTGGCCAAGGATGGTTTTTATGCTAAACTTTACAACTCTCAGTTTGAAAAAGCTGAGGAATTAGAAAACGAATTGGCCCAGGATCTGTAAACTATTTAAGTTTCCTACTCTGTTAAGTAATTAAAGGGAGCAGCTCTGATCGTTACGAACGATCAGAGCTGCTCCCTGCTTTTTTATTTTGGCAACCTAACACAAAAAGTACTACCCGCTCCTAAAGTGCTTTCCACCGCAATGGTTCCACCATGAAGACTGACAATGCGCTGGGAAATAGTGAGCCCCAGCCCGGTACCGGGAGTACTGCGGGATTGATCCGCTTTATAAAAGCGATCGAAGATTTTTTCCTGATCTTCTGTTGTGATGCCCTTCCCGGTATCGACGATTTTAACGATCACTTCTTTAGCTGTTGCCTTTAGATCAATCCTGATTTCACCATTTTCCGGAGTATGATGAATGGCATTGGTCAACAGATTAATAATAACCTGAGCCATTAACTCCTGATCGCCCTTGTAGATCATTTCATCCAACTGGATATCCAGATCGATATTTTTGGCTTCCCACTTTTCCTGCAGCAGCAGCACCACCCGCCGGATCGATTCATCCAGCGAAAAAGCTTCTTTCTTCAGTCCCAGAACGCCATTTTCCAGTTCCGAGAGTTTTAACACATTGGCCGACAGCTTCCAGAGCCGGTCACTTTCATCCACAATGATGTCAATGTATTCCTGACGCTGGATTTCCGAAAGTTCCGGATCCTTTAAAAGCTTGCCAAAGCCTTTAATGGAGGCAATCGGGGTTTTAAACTCATGGGATACATTACTGACAAAATCCCGATGAATATAATCGTTTCGGGAAAGCGCTTCGGTCATGATATTAAAATTCTGAGCCAGCACTGCCAGCTCGTCTTTACCCTTTACCTTCAGTCGCAAATCAAAATCACCATCCGCTACTTTTTTAGTGGCTTCTGAAACCGCTTTAATGGGTTTGGCAATCATCGCTACCGCAATGACAATCAGCACCGATCCAATTAACAGGGTTACCAGCATGGAGGTTCGCTGAATATTCACAAAACCGGCGATTTGATTTCGTTCCAGATTCGGTGTACTGACAACGTAGCCATCTGTTAGTTTTCCCATCGCCATCGGCAAGTTCTGGCCTTGGTGTGAGTCCCGGTAGACAATCTCGCCATTTTCAAGTTTTGCACTTTCATCCTCAGACAGGTTCACAGCTACTTCATCCAGGCTGGCATAAATCTGGGACACCACAATGCCCTGGGTATATAAATCAGTGATGGCCTCATCACTCAACTTTTCCTGATTCAGGGTCTGAACAACATGGACCTGGTTAACCAATCCCACCCGAATTTGCTCCATTACATTTCCCACCTGCGACCAGTAAATCACGCCAAAGGTTAAGATCGCTGAGAAAAAAAGCACCCCTAAAAAAGTCACCAGAAATTTTGTATAGATTGAATGAAAAATCTTATTTTTCATATGACTCCTTTTTAAACCCCAATCTTATAGCCTAAGCCTTTGACCGTGATGATCTCAAAATCCTGGTTATTTTCCAATTTTTCCCGCAATCGTTTAATATGAACATCCACGGTGCGGTGATCACTTTCACTGTCATATCCCCAGATTTCGTCCATAATTTGCGCCCGGGTAAAAATGCGATTGGGCGCTGACAACAGTTTAAACAGTAGCATAAACTCTTTTTTTGGCAGGGTGATGGTTTCATCACCAATACTCAACGTCAAGGCTTCATAATCCAGAATCGTTTTTCCCACCACCAGCCGTTGCTCATTGGCTATTTTGGCTCGGCGCAATAAGGCAAAAATCCGGAGGAGCATTTCATCAATGTCCACCGGTTTTACCATATAATCATCGGTACCGGCTTTAAAACCGGTTTTTTTATCATCGATGCTTTCCCTGGCGGTGATCATCAGGGTTGGGAGCTCAAAGCCCCCATCCCTCAGAGTTTTGGTTAAGATATGCCCGTCCATATGGGGCATCATGACGTCAGTGATTAACAGATCGATGTGATTCTTTTCCAGCGCTTCCAGAGCCATAACACCGTCAACCGCTTCATAAACCGAATAGCCTTCTTTTTCCAGGGTATCCCGAAACAGGCGGCGGATGTGGTTGTCATCTTCGCAGATCAAAATACTGAACATTTTTTTCTCCTGTTTTATCTCCTAAATACTTCGTAGGGCGTCAATGGGGTTAAGACGGGAAGCTTTGCGGGCTGGCATAAAACCAAAAACTACACCGATGATGGCAGAAAAGCCAATCGCTAAAATAACGGTCGATGCACTCAGGAAAAAATTGGTTCCAATCAAATAAGCTGCCACCCAGGCCAAAACGACCCCGAGTATAAAGCCAATAACGCCGCCAATCAAACAGAGCACCACCGATTCAATTAAGAATTGGAGCTGAATCTGTTTGGGTTCTGCTCCCAACGCTTTTCGCAAACCGATTTCGCTGGTCCGTTCGGTGACCGAAACCAACATCATGTTCATAATCCCGATACCGCCCACTACCAGTGAGATCGAAGCGATTCCCGCTAACATCAGCGACAGAATATTGGTCATTTCTTCAATGGTCTCCAGGATACTTTGCATGTTGACAATGGAATAACTATCTTCCTCACCATTGAAGGCTTTTGTTAAAACGCCTTCAACCTGCCGGGTGGTGTTATCCGCCAAGGTCTCATCCGCAATGTAGACAGTCAAACTGTTAATATATTTTGCTCCCACAACGCCCATGGCGGTAGTATAGGGAATGATCACCGAATTGTTGGTATCGGCGGAGGCAAAGCTGTCCGATTCCTGCAAAATCCCGATAACATGATAGGTAATGCCGCCGATTTTAATTTCTTCGCCGATGGGATCTTTCCCCACATAAAGTTCAGTGGCGATGTCATTTCCAATTAATGCCACTCGGCTTTCATTTTCGGTATCAATGGTATTGATGATTCGTCCGGATGAAATAACATCTTCGGTGTTCTCAAAATAAACGTCATTCTTACCCTGAAGGCTAATTTCATCCATGGTGTTTCCATCAAATGTCACTGTTGTCTGGCCGGAAATGGTCGGCGCAACTCCTTCAATGTTCGAAAGTTCTGAAATATCGTCGATATCGCTCTGAGTCAGCCCCTGTTTAAGGGGTGTTCCCTGAACCTGGACGGTCACCGTATTGGCGCCCATAGAAGCTACCTGATCGGTGACGGTGCTGGTTGCTCCGGAAACAATGGTGATCAGCGCAATAACTGATCCCACCCCAATAATGATGCCCAGCATGGTCAGAAAAGACCGCATTTTATTGCTGATAATATTCTCTAATGCCATTTTAATACTTTCTTTAAGCATTGTATACCCCCTCACTGAGATTTCCATCGACAATCCGCACAATCCGGCTGCCATTTTTAGCCACATCGACATCGTGGGTGATCATCACGATCGTCTTTCCTTCTTCATTAAGTTCTTTAAAAAGGTTTATTATCTGATGGCCAGTTTGTTGATCCAGCGCTCCGGTTGGTTCATCAGCCAGCAAAATGGTTGGCTCAGTAACCAATGCCCGGGCAATGGCAACCCGCTGCTGCTGACCACCGGATAATTGATTGGGACGGTTTTTCATCTTATCTGCCAGTCCCACCCGTTCTAAGATATGAGCACTTCGCTGCTGTCGTTCTTTTTCGGGCACTCCGGCATAAATAAGTGGCAGCTCCACATTTTTCTGAGCGGATAAGCGTTGCAGCAACTGAAACTGCTGAAAAATAAAGCCGATTTCCCGATTGCGAATATGGGAAAGATCCGCCTCCGGCAGATCTCGGATCAATTCCCCGGACAGATAATAGGTTCCGCTGGTGGGCACATCCAGACAGCCGATAATGTTCATTAAAGTTGATTTCCCCGAACCGGACGGTCCCAGTACCGAAAGAAAATCGCCGCGAGTGATCGAAAGATCAATGCCTTTTAAAACCACCTGCTCCTCTTCACCCATGATATAGGTTTTAACCACATCATTCATTTTTAAAATTTCATCAGACATTCGAGGTCACCGTCGGTTGGGGAGCGGAAAAGGTCGTTGTTTCATAAATAATTTCTGGAATCAACACAATATCTCCCTCATTCAAGCCTTCTGTTATCTCTATTTTTACGCCATCAGTGATTCCTGTTGTCACCATGCGACTCGCAACTTTGCCAGTATCATTTTTTATGTTAACATAGGTTTTGTTATCTCCGGTGAATTGAATTGCGTCAACCGGAACCGTTAAAACATCTTCTTCACTTTCTTCGACAATGATAACTTCAGCATTCATACCAATGCGAATATCCGCATCTCCGGTAAAATTCACCTTTGCTGTAAAATATGCAACGCCCTTTTCATTTGTTGCTTCACGACTAATTTCTGAAACGATTCCGTTAATGCTACGATCGATACTGTCAATGTTAATCTCGGCGGATGTATTCACTTCGATGTCGGATAACTGATTTTCTTCAACTTTTAAATTGATTTGCAAGTTCGAATAATCAACAATTTCCATTATTTTTCCACCAACCGATACGGTATTGTCCTTCTCATAGTAAACCTTTGAAACCTCACCAGCAATTGTTGATCGGATCACTTCTCCTGTTGTTGTGATGTAGAGATCCTTGTTTACCGGAACTTGCTCGCCTTCACTCACGTAAATATCGGCGATTTGCTGTGAACTCGTCGCAATCACTTCTTGCCGGTTCTGGCTTTCAATAACCCCGGTAAATCGATCATCATCGACAATATCTTCACTTTTCACCCGATACTCCGTACTCTGATCTGACTTCTGATTAAAAAAAGTTTGATACCCCCAGACCAGTCCCAACACAATCACCGCACATACGACACCACCAATTATCATCATTTTCCGTTTTTGCTTTACCATTTTTTACCGACCTCCAAATAATATTTTTGATGTCCTAATCATAAGCATTCAATGTGAATCAAAAATGAACCCTTTAATTTTTTAAGTTTTTTCATTTTTGTTGCTTATCTCCGTTTTGGGGTATCAATAATGCAATAAGTAAGATAAAGGAGGATGCGACAATGTTAACAGATGAATTAGATTTAATGAAAGAAAATCAAGTATCCGATATTCCCGAAAAGAAACCATTTTATTATTCTAAATGGTGGCTAGTTGTCTGGAGTCTTTTTATTTGGCCAATCGGACTCATCATGCTCTGGGGCTATTTTGCCAATATGCATAAAACTGAAATGCCGCGTACCCGCCTGATTAAAGATAATTTAGAGGATCTGTAGCGCTATCAAATTAATACAAACCTTTGAATAACCTTAAAATATCGATGCTTTCGGCATGTGGAAACACCACCTATCCTTGATAAATACTCTGGTTCGTGTTAAAATAAAACAACTTAAGTGCGATGAAGATAAACTCACACAACCACCTGGAATACAATTCCTGGTGGTTGTGTCATGAATAAAATGCATTTATACTATATCAGGTGGTTATTTAATCCGAACAACACAACCTCTTGCTGGTTTTCACAACGATCGATATAACTTAACACAAAGGAGAAATTAAATAGAGATGGTTTCACAAATTTTTACTCTGTTATTTATTTTAGGTATCCCGTTTTTTATTTATGGTATCTACTATTTAGGTATTGGCCTATTTGGTTATACCAAACACAATAAGTACACCCTTTCCCCACCCAAAAATCGCATTGCTGTGGTGGTTGCCGCACGAAACGAGGCGGCGGTAATTGGCAATCTCATTGAAAGCCTTCATCAGCAGGATTATCCAAAAGAACTGCTGGATATCTATGTCATTCCTAATAATTGCACCGACAATACCAAAGAAGTGGCGCTTTCTCACGGTGCCAAGATCATGACCTGTACTGCTGAGGTTAAGTCAAAAGGCGCTGCCCTTTCTCAATTCTTTGATTATATTTTTAAAGAAAATGATGTCTACGATGCCTTTTGCATTTTTGATGCCGATAATCTGGTCGATAAGCATTTTATCACCTCAATGAACAATGTTCTGGAATCAGGTGAAAAAATTGCTCAGGGTTACCGGGATAGCAAAAATCCGAGTGATTCCTGGATTTCTGGTTGTCAATCAGTGTTTTACTGGACCCTGAATCGTTTTATGAACCTGGCCCGCCATAAATTAGGCTGGTCCGCCACCTTAAATGGAACCGGATTTATGATGCATGCCGATGTCATCAAAAAAGAAGGTTTTAAAACGTTCAGTCTAACCGAAGATATCGAATTTACCACCCAGTGCATTATCAAGGGTTACCGGGTCGCCTGGGTTCCCGAGGCGGTTACCTACGATGAGCATCCGATTACCTTTGATCAATCCTGGTCTCAGCGTAAACGCTGGTCCACCGGCACCATTCAGTGCTTTAACCAGTATTCGCAACAACTCATTGACGCGGTGGTCAAGGATAAAAATCGTTGTGCTATGGATATGCTGATGTTTTTGGTTGCTCCCTTTATGCAAGTATTAACCTGTATTTATACCATTTGTTCCTTTATCATTTTAGGAATGCTGTTTATTACGACCAGTGTCTGGTCCAACGCTTTGACCTTTGCCATTCTCTTTTCGATTGGCGGCGTCATCTTCAGCGTGATTTTTACTGCCATGGTATTATGGCTGGAAGGCAAAAAAATTCGTCAGATCAACAACATTTCGGTTTTTTCTTTCTGGTTTTACCTGGCCTCCTGGATTCCCATTAATGTATTGTGTTTTATTAAACCGATTGAAATATGGGAACCGATTGAGCATACTAAAAGCATTAAGATCTCACAATTAGTTGAATAAGCAAAAAGGATGATCCGCGGATCATCCTTTTTTTAGACTGGATTATATTTTTATTTCTTCTTTTGTTTCCCCAACTTCTGTTAATACGGCCTTTGCCTGTTCGTCACTCGGCACTTTCATCGCTTGATCGATTTCTTTCGCTAAAACCGATTCGTCCAACTCGGTTTGTCTTTCTTTTTTAAACCGTTGCTCTTGATTCGCTGTCATAAGCAGCAGTATAAAAGTTCCCACCAAACCCAGCAGAATAACCCAATAGCCGACTTCCAACCGGAGGGTAAAAAACATGATCATAAAATTTGCCTGGCCACTGAGATAATTGGCGATAAAGGCACCCACATCTCCCAGTGTTCCAGTTAAGATGGCCCGCAGTACCTCAACAATACCACTGTTTACCTGACTTGCCAAACTGGCAAGCTGCTCACTAATTTTATTATTGGCAACCGCAGTACCAATCCCAACTGCCATAAATAGAGTTGCTAACAATCCGGAAATAAAAACAGACAGCTTGATACCGGCCCGTTTATATAGAATAAGTGCGGTTAAAGCCAGGATAACAAGAAATAAGAACAGAACGAAACCATTGGCAGTCGCTTTATAGCCATCGATGGTTGCCATCACTGCGTTAACCCGATCCATGGACTGTCGGGCCTGAATGCTCACTTCATTGACTCGACCCGCCAGACCTCTCAGGCTTTGAACAATGTTCCATACATCAGTGAGCATCCCGTTAATGCTTTCACCATGATTAAAGCGGGTTGCCATGATTTCCTGCACCTTGGGATCGACCAGGTAATCCAGTGCCGGACTCGATAAGGCTTCATTCACACTGCTGAGGTAACCCTGATCCGGCAGTGGATTTCTTAGCATCTCCAGTACCGGCACATCCAGTATTTTAAGATTACCAAGCGGCACCCCATATATCTCAAAGCGATCAATGGGTTCCTGCTTTACAAACTCACTCAGCGAAAAATTGATCAAGTCATACTCCGGACTGATCACCGTCACTGTATTGTTCATAAATCCTGACACCGATAGATTCGCTTTTGCGCTCATAAATGGCATAAAAAAACCAGCCAGAGCAAGCAGGGCAGACAGCAGGGCGGCAGTTCTCAACTTATTTTTTTGCACCCTTATTTTTATCCAATCAGACCACTTTATAAACAGTTCTTTAATCATTATCACTTTCTTAGTCCCCTTTCAAGCATTCTATAGGCAATTATACCCTAAAAGTAAAATCAATACCATAAGTCAAAAAACCATCTCACATGAGATGATTTTTTGTTATCGATTTTTAACGTTATGATATCCAGGCTTGATAAATCAATTGCAATTATAAGACCTTATTTAGAAAATTGATGGTTCTCTGATTTTTGGGATTGCCGAAAATTTCACTTGGCGGACCTTCTTCGACGATAAAACCTTCATCAATAAAGATTACCCGATCGGCAACCTCTCGCGCAAATCCCATTTCATGGGTCACCACAATCATGGTCATGCCATCTTTGGCCAGCTGCTTCATTACATTTAAGACCTCACCCACCATTTCAGGATCTAAGGCCGAGGTCGGTTCGTCAAAAAGCATGACATCCGGATTCATGGCCAGGGCCCGGGCAATAGCCACCCGCTGCTGCTGACCACCGGACAACTGTTCCGGATAAACATTCGCTTTTTCGGCCAGATCAACCCGTCTTAGCAGCTTCATTGCGGTTTCTTCGGCTTCTTCTTTTGTTTTTAACTTAAGTGATACCGGAGCAAACGAAATATTTTTTAAGACGGTCATATGCGGGAAGAGATTAAATTGCTGAAAAACCATACCAATATCTTGTCTGTATTTGTTGATATTGCCATCCGCCTTGGTAATATCATTGCCATCCACCTCAACGGTACCACTGGTGGCTTCTTCTAGGGCATTGATACAGCGCAAAAGTGTGCTTTTCCCCGAACCGGAGGCTCCAATAATACAGATTACTTCCTGTTCTTTCACTTCCAGGTTAATGTCCTTCAGGACTTCTAAGTCACCAAAACTCTTTTTCAGGTTCTTAATTATTACTTTTCCCATAAGACATTTTCCTTTCAATTCGTTTTGAAATCTTTGATAAAATCATAATAATGACAAAATACATCACCGCAACAATAAACCACACCTCAAAGGAGCGAAAATTATTGGCAATGATCAGCCGCCCGGTTTGAGTTAATTCGGTCACACTGATTACTGATAGAAGTGAGGTATCCTTTAAGGTAATAATGCACTGATTAATCAGTGCCGGGGTCATGGTGCGAATCGCCTGGGGTAAGATAACGCTCCGCATTGCCATTCCGTAAGGTAAGCCCAAACTCCGGGCGGCCTCCATCTGACCTTTGCCAATCGACTCAATCCCACCACGGACAATCTCGGCCAGATAACCACCAGCATTCAGACTTAAGGTAATAACCCCGGAAATAACCGGATCTGATTGAATCCCCAGAACCTGCGGAATACCAAAGTAGATAAAAAATGCCTGAACCAATAAGGGTGTCCCCCGGACAACATCCACATAAACCAGAGCAATTGCTCTTAATGTTTTTCTTTTTGATACCGACAAGAGACCAAAAACCATCCCTAAAATACCGGCACAAATAAGTGAAATGATTGTAATTTGAACCGTTAAACCCAAACCTGCAATCAGGCGGGGCCAATACTGTACGACTAATTCGAGTATATTCACGTCAACCTCCTTCTATGGTTCCAGTTGTCCAATAGTCTTTACTCTCGCGCAAGGGATCACGCAAGTAAACACTTTTAGATAACTTAGAGAAATCATCTGTCAGTGGTATAATCCACTGACAGATGATTCCAAAATTAATAACGTGTTATTTTTTCTAACAGATTATTTTTTGATATAGGTATCCAGGATTTCCTGGTACTTGCCATTGGCTTTTACATTTGCCAAACCAGTATTAAACATCTCAAGCAACTCAGCATTTTCTCCGGCTTTAACAGCAAATCCGTAAGAACTACCTTTTTCCATTTCAGTTACCATTTTAAGTGGCACACCGCTGGCGATAGCATCACCAACGACGGGATAGTCTTCAAATAAGGCCGCTGAATTTCCCGCTTTCACATCTTCGTACATATTAGCCGAATCTGGGAAAGAAGATGTTGTAAAACCATACTGATCTTTAATCGATTCAGCAAAGGTTGACCCTTCAGTTCCTGTTTTGACCGCTACGTTTAGTCCTTTTAAATCTGCGTACGCCTTAATTGTATCGTTTGAAGATGATACGGCCATCACGACACCAGAATCAAAGTATGGATCAGAAAAATCGAAGGTTTTTTTTCGTTCATCAGTAATACTCATTCCAGCGATCATCGCATCTGATTGACCGGTTGATACTTCTCCTAACGCTGCATCAAAGCCGACAGCCTTCAATTCATAAGCGAAACCCTGATCTTCAGCAATGGCGGCTAAGAGATCAATATCAATCCCAACCCGTTCACCTTTTTCATTTTCATACTCAAATGGTTTGAAAGTTGTATCTGTAGCAACGACATATTTCTTTGCGTCACCACTGGTTGTTGTTCCGCCGGAACAAGCAGCCAATGATAAAACCATCGCTACGACCATAACCAAAACACCGAGCTTTGTAATTTTTTTCATTTCTTTTCCTCCTAATAATAATAAGTTTTGATGCATCTTTAGCCAATACACCCACTTTTATACAATGAGCAGTATATCATTTCTGCTTAAAATTCGCAATAAAAAAAACCATCGTTTATGATAAAAGGATGGTTCGTTTTTCGCCAATAATTGGCACGCTCCGTACCTATTAAATTACCCGATGTGCGCCAAACCCGTACAGGCTCGACGCATCTATCCGGTCGTGCATTTTAACTGATACTGGCTAATCTTTATCTAGTCTTCCTGATTCTCGGTCAGATATTTCCGGATTGATTCATAATCACCTTCTGCCACGATGAACTCGGAGTCGAGATTTTCGAGTACCACTTCTTCCGGCAAGATTTCTATTTCTTTATCGACCATGTTTCGATTTTTTGCTTCGACTAATAATAAATCCTTTTGATCCAAGGCGATCTTGCGCTGATTGAGTCCCGCTTCAATCACATCTAAATCATTAATTCGTTTATTAATCAGTTTTGAAAGACGGATCAGATCATCCAAAACCTCATCCACAACATACTGTTTGTCGATAATCATTTTTAATTTTTCACGAATCAGATTCCCGGCGGCGACAATTTTCTCATCTCCGGCAATCGGTTCATAGTTTTCAACTTCCTTCTGAAACTCCCCGATGGCACTTTGTAAGTATTGGGTCTCCTGCATGGACTTTTCAATTTCATGAAACAGATAACCCAGACGTCGCTCAATGGAAAGAAAACCGTCTTCATTGTCACCTCTATCGCTCGCTTCCATTCTGGATGTTTTTAAAGCCTCCATTTTTTGAAGACTGGGTTTTGTCTCCTTAAATGTTGGCAAGTCCGCAAAATGATCTTGACTCCCGGGTTGGGGGACCGGGTTAGGTATCTCCATTTCTGGTATCTGTGCGGGCATTTTTCCTGGCAATTGTGTTGACTGCTTATTGAGCGGTGCTTCTGATCCAATCCCAGTGCCATTTTTCGGTCTGGATTCCATTGCCGGCAATTCCACTGGCCTTTTTTCCGGCCTTGCTTTTAAACCCAAATCTTCCGGCCCGGATTCATTTCGGACTTCAGTTTGATTTAACGGCATTCTATTCTCTTTTTTTAGATTTTCTTTGACTTCATTAAGAAAATCACTGGTTTGATAGCGTTTTTCTTCTTCTATGATTCGCGGTTCACTAACTTTGGGGGCTTCCATATAGCGTTGCTGACCCTTTTTTTCATTTTCCAGCAAACTGGTAAAGATGCTGTCATACTCCGACTCCGCTTCTTCATCCCGGGATAACCATGTTTTTTTCTCGCTTCGCCCCTTTTTTTCGGGCTTCTTTTCGGTTTTCAACGGTTCGGACTCACTTCTTAGTCCATTTTTAGGAACTTTTTTGTTTTTTTTCCTGGCGGTCCGATCTTCGACCAGGGTATTCTCATCATTTGTGTCACTGCCATCTTTACCAATCAGGACCCACCATAGAAAATGGCATAACGTGATTATCAGAAAGTCTGCAATAATTAAGCCGATAAAAAATTTAAGCGGTACCTCGGGGATCAGAAAGAAACACATCGCAAAGATAATGCCATTCCCCACGATTGAGATCGCTCCACCGATAAAAGGAATATTTTTGCCGAGCATATTTCTGTTTAAATCGTATAAGGCTATAACAATTACTTTTATGCCGACAAAAAAACCCATCAGAATAATATAGGCATTTGCATTAGGAAGAGTCTGAATTACCTGATACCCTAATAAAAAAGCATATCCCGAGATGGCTAAGCCAACAATATCAAAGAATAACAAACCCCAACATTTACCAATACTTAGTTTCATCAAATCACTCCTTGTTGTCATTTTTTAGGGAGGTTCTGCGGTTTTCTTGCGAACTTCCTCCATCAATTGAAATCTGCCCAAAGGTTGATGTCAATGCGTCCAAGCCTTCTGAATCCCGGTATAGGGCTTCAATTTCCTGAAGTTTTTGATACTCACGATTCAATGTCGCTTCTTTTCGATTCACTTCTTCGTGACGTTTTTTTAAAATGGCCAGAGCCGTGCCCAATGAATCCAACATGTCCTGCACCATCTTTTCGCGTTTTTCGATATTGATGAGCTGGTTATTTAATTCCTCAGCCTTGTAATGAGGCATCTCGCCCTCACTGCCTAGAAAACGGGTTTCTTCTTCCTTAAGGTCTTTAAAGACACGATCAATATTCCCCTGATCATGGATTGGCGACTTATCCCCGGGCAGAC
This sequence comes from Acetobacterium sp. K1/6, assembly GCF_034438075.1. NCBI lineage: Bacteria > Bacillati > Bacillota > Clostridia > Eubacteriales > Eubacteriaceae > Acetobacterium > Acetobacterium sp. K1/6. The sequence goes on from NZ_JAXQGA010000004.1 coordinate 68,432, forward strand.
TTTTCTCGGGCTGTGTTGGTCCATTTTGCACGGTTCTGAGGATCAACGATTTTAACTCTTCATCTTTTTTCAAAATCAACTTTTCTAAATTCTCAATGCGTGATTCAACATATTCAAAGTACTCATTTTTTTCATTGAGTTCCTGTTCATTTGCCATAATAACCCCACTCCTATATTCGCTATCATTCTTTGCCTACTATTATAACAAAGTTTTCCTAAAATGTATAACAAGATTTATATCCACCGCACTTTTTCTATTCATATTTTTTTTACAAATATTTACAAATATGATATAATACTCCCCTAGAAGTCTAAAACATAGAATATTTCGGACTCATTTCCAAATTGAAGACGTGAATAAGTCTATCCTAAGTCGCGTTTCTGCTTTAGATTTGCATGTGAATATGTGCAGATCCAATGATTTCCAAATGAGGTATAAATTTGAATAATGAAAAAAGAAGTGTCATCAAAAATAAACGAAATCCATCCTCAAAAAAAACATCAACACGAAATTCAAAACAAGATACCCGCCCACGGAGAACCGTTAAAGCGGAATATAAATCGACTTCTCAAAAAGAAAAAACAAAACCCGTAATCCTGCCCTCGTCTTTACCCAAGAAACGAAAAAAATCCAGAGGCTTTATGAAAAAATTCATCCGGGCGATCTTGTTGATTATTATTTTTCTAATGGCCTCCGGCTTTGCTGTCAATGCTTTTTTCTTAGGGAATGTCACCAGTAATTTAAGCGGAAATTTAAGCCGCTATGGCATTAGTGATGAAGCTGCCAGCTTTGCAAAGCAACATAAAATTGTTAATGTTGCTGTTTTTGGCGTCGACGGCCGAGATGATGTTGAGGGTGAACGGACCGACACCATCATGATTGCCACTGCCGATTATGAGCACAGTAAGGTTAAAGTCGCCTCATTGATGCGTGACACCTATGTTTATATCAATCCCAAATACGACTATGACAAGTTAAATGCGGCCTACGCATATGGTGGCCCAAGCCTGGCGCTGCAAACCATCAATCAGAATTTTGATACCACCATCACCGATTACATCACCATCGACTTTAACGCCATGGTTTCGATGGTCAATGCTGTGGGCGGTGTCACCATCGATATAGAAACCGAAGAAGAATTAGACTGGGTTAACGAATACCTGATGGATGTCAATGAAAAAGTCGAGACCGGTTCCCCGTTTTTGGAAGAGACCGGTCCTCAGCTTGTTGACGGTTCCCAGGCCCTGTCCTACTGCCGGGTACGCTATGTTGGCGACGGTGACTTTGACCGAACCTTACGGCAGCGAGTTGTTTTTGAACAGGTCTTGTCAAAGGCTTTGAACCTTGATCTTAAAGAACAATATAACCTGGTCATGACCACCTTGCCTTATGTTAAAACCTCTTTGGGCACCCTGGAAATAATCAAGTATGGGGCAAATCTGGCGCTTATGCCGTCAAAAGATATTGAGCAAAGTCGCTTCCCTGCCGACGAACTGATTTCACTTGATATGCTGGACGGGGTTTCCTATGTTGTTCCCGATACGCTGGTCGAAAACATTGAAGCCTTATATCAATTTATTTATGAAACAGCCTATACCCCCTCGAAAACGGCCACTACTATCAGTGATGAGATTAAAGATACTTTGGAATAAAACGAATCCAACACCTGAGCAAATACTTTACTTGATATCGATCATGACCACTAATTTTTTCTTGAAATCAGTGGTCATGACTTATTTAAAGACCAATTAAGGAACGATAACTGATGAATAGATTAAAAAAAACGCTCCTGCCGATAAAACAATTTTTCCCTGACCCTACCCTTCCGACGCAATTAAGCCGCACGCATTTTTTTTCATGGTTTTTTCTTTTTCCGCTGTTCATTGCTTTTTTTGTTGAACTGATTCAGCGCGACAATTTCTTAGGTTTCTTTGCGTGGCAAAACGACTATGGACTAACCAGCTTTTACTTAAGCTATCTGATTGTGTTATTAACCTTTGCACTTATATATGCACTAACATCTCGCCTGGGTACAACGTCCCTGCTGATTGTCATTTTTTATATGGGTCTGGGATTGATCAATTTCTTTAAATTCAATCTCCGGGGTGAACCCTTTTTACCCTGGGATGTTTTCTTAAAAAACGAGGCCCTTAATGTGCTTTCAGATATTGAAGTCAACTTGCCGACAACTTTTGTGGGTCTGCTGATTTTATTACTGCTCCTTAGTCTGATGCCATTTCTTGTAAAAGAACCACGCTTCTCTATTAAATCCCGAATAATTCTCTTTGCTTCCTGTGGGATTCTTCTGGGGTTCTGTTTTTCTCAGGTTATTTTTAATCAGGACACCCTGACTTCCCTTGGCATTGAAGATCTGCGCTGGAACCAGACCATTAATTACGATCACAATGGCTTTTTAATCGCTTTTATGAACAACATGAAATATATAATGATCGATAAACCCGAAGACTACAATGCCGAGACCATCGAAGCGCTTCTTTCCGAGTTTGACTTTCAAGCAAATACCCTGGTTGACTCAAATGCCCTTCAAACGCCGAATATTATTTTCATTATGAGCGAATCTTTTTTTGACCCAACCCAGCTCCCCAATGTCAGTTTTTCAGCAGATCCCCTACCCACCGTCAATCAGATCCGTCAGGAAGGTGTCAGTGGCAATTTGCTGGTTTCAGAATTTGGCGGCGGTACGGCCAATACCGAGTTTGAAGTGCTCACCGGGCATAAAACCAGCTTTCTTCCCTCTGGTTCGATGGCGTACCAGCAGTATATCAAGGAAGAAACCGCCGCACTGCCGGCTTATTTGAAAAATGATGGTTATACCACCATGGCTGTCCATTCCTATGAAAAATGGTTCTGGAACCGCAACGATGTCTATCCGCTAATCGGTTTTGACAGCTTCGATGCTGACATTGATTTTCCTGATTCAGAGTACCGCGGAAATTACATTTCGGATCAGGTCGCCGTTGAAAAAGTTGTTGCCAATTTTGAAAATCATCGCGCCCAGTCCTCAGACCCGGCCTTTTGTTTTCTCGTGACGATGCAAAACCACGGTGGCTATGATAATAAAAACTTCCCCGCTTTTGATGTTACTGTCGATGCACCGGATCTTTCATCGCAAAATCAGCTGATCCTGCAAAATTATGTCCAGGGGGTTTATGATGCCGACGCCGCATTAGGCCAGTTGATTGACTACTTTAAAAGCAACCAGGAACCCACCATTATTGTGATGTTTGGTGATCACCTGCCAACCCTGGGCGAAGATTACGAAATCTATCGCCAGCTGGGTTTTGCTTCTGAAGGTCCGCTGACTGATGCCGATTATAATAATCTTTACACCACCCCTTTTGTGATCTGGAACAATTATGACCTTAGTCCAAATAACTGGGGCACCCTCGATGCCAACTTGCTGGGGGCTGCGGTTCTGGAAGACGCACAGATGAATCTGCCGCTTTACTGGAAGATTTTACTGGAGCAGCGAGAAAATCGGGCCAATCAGAACAAGTTTGCTCTGTTCACCGCCGATATAATCGATACCGACAGAGTCATTGCCGAAACGAATGCCTTCAATGCCAAACATTGGCTGCTTGAATACGACCTGCTTTTCGGAAATGACTACAGTAACGCTTTTGACCATGACATTCTACAGACCGCTATCGATCAATAAAAAAGTGACTGACCGCGATTCCCAGATCGGGGTCATTTGTCCGGGAAACCTTTATTACGCCGCAACGAATCGATACGGTAACCGGGAATTCAAAAGCCTCCCATTTTGCTGATCACGAAAAGAACCCGGTTCTCAATTTGAAAACCGGGTTCTTTGACAGTCTGCCGCTTTAAATACTTTAAAGCGTATTGAAAAAGCCACCCGCTACCTGATGGCCTGGAGTGGCTTTTTTATTTAAATTAATTTTAAAAGTGATTCCAGATAGCCCAATACCCCCATAAAACCAAGTAGCTTAAAGAGCATGTTTTGTTTGTTACTCGTCATTAAGGGATTGAATTCTCGGTACATCAAGACTCCAAAGATGACCATGGCAATATACTGAAACAAAAAAGTTCGGGCACCAGACGCATACACCGTTGGCGAAAACCCCATTACTACCCGGGACATAATGGATGCCCCGATTGCCAGAATGGCAACGCCAAAGGTCTTCTCATCCTTAAACAAAATAACTGTCATTGCAATCAATGATAACACAAATATAAACATAAACACGAGGCCCAGATAGTGATAAAAGTTCAGCTGCCCTCCGATAATTCCGGATAAGGTAACCCAATCATGGATCGATTTTCCCGTTATTACCGAAAACAGGAAGCCGAATTTTGGACTTAAAACAAGAATTCGAGCCCAATTGATCATCAAGCAGATAACAAATGGGATGATCCCAATGATTCTGGGCAGCCAGGCTTTGTATTTTTGCCAGGAAAAAAGTCCAGCCATGGCCATTACCGTCAGCATAATAAAATTCTGATCGATGGTGAACATATGAGAGGTTGCCGAGACTGTTAACTTCTGAACGAATCCGAAGGTTGCATATTCTGGAAAATTGGCCACAATTTCTGATACTTCCCGGGCACCATTTCCCGGACATAGAAGAATAAAGAAAAGATTGCCGACCAGAATCGCTGCCATGAGAATGACAAAAATGAAATTTTTTTTGCGATAACCAAATACAAACAAAAAATAAGATAAACTGACACGAGTATGGCCGCAACCAGTTCCATATTCATTCCAAATATGGCGGCCAGAAAATACAGCGGGTACTCATACCAATTGATGATTTCTCCCACACAAATTTTCTTAATCGGGTAAATAGCCACCAGCGCAAACGTCAACGGCCATAAATAATGAATGTTAGTCACGACCCAGCCAGCCGTTGTCATCATTGAAACAAAGGGAACGCAGATCAAAAGAAAAATAAGCGCCCAATTGGTTTTAAGTCTGTTTTTATCGACAAATATTCTCGAAATCATAACCGCGAGCAGACCATAAACGAGGATATTTACAACCGAAAAAAGCCAGAATGAATTTCCGGCAAAAAACGCCGCAACCGGCATGATCACAATCCGTGAACTCCACGTATAGTAAGCGTCATGGATAAAAGCCAAAACAGGCTGATGATAAAAAACGGTTCCATAGGTAATATCATCTCCAGAGGGTCTGACAAAAAAATGAAAGCTCATCACAAGCAAGCCAAAAAATAATATCGGGAAAAAATCCCAATTCACGATTTTCTTAATCTTTAATCTAAATATTTCCAAAATCACACACCTTCGTCCTTAAGGTAATAATACAATATTGGGAACCCCAAAATAATCCGCTAGTGCCCGATTGACCCAATGATTGGGATCAAGCTGCACATCCTTCAATCCGTACATACCATTGTGACTGGACAAGGGTAAAATCCTCGGCACCTGAATGCTGGATTCATTTTTATGCTCCTCTATAATCCCAACCCGGGCAATATACTGTTTGTTGACCGTAATTGCATCAACACCTACATAACCCCAGGACATAATATAAAACAGCAGGATCGCACAACCGGGAATGATTACAAATTTTCTGACCCTTTTTTCGGTTAGCTTAAACTGAGCCAGCGCGTAAACCACGGCAATTATTAAAAACGCCGCCAACCCAAACATCGCCCGAGGCGGAAATTTAGGTGGTGCCAGCATAACAACCATGGCTGCTGCGGCTGCCACTGTAAAGATCCCAAAAATCACCCCTGCTTTTTTATTTTTTTCATTTTTTAATAACACAAAAGCGATAGCTGCCAGAATCACCAATGGCATCAGAGCATACAGATTGTAAGCAAAATAAGCGAGCCGGGTAATAATCGGATTTGCTCCCACCATCATGGTTACCTCCGCAACGGCCGACTCATTCTCTACCCGCAGGTTGTTTCCCGGGGCAAAGATCATGCATAAAAAACCACAGATGGAGAAAAATAAACCGGTGTAGGCGAATGTCGGAATCTTAATTTTGCGTTTATAATAAACCCCACAAAATAGCATCATAATCAAAATCATCGCCCCGGCCGTATTTTCATTGGTAATACCACTGATAAAAAATAGCGGAACCATCAGCAGCCCAAACCAGATGCTATTAAGCAGTTTGCCCTGTTTTTCTTCATATAAACGAAAGGGCACAATGGCCAATAAAATAAGGGTTCCGCACCATAAATAATTACAGGAGCCGGTTAACCACATCACGGTCTGGCCATACATCGGTATGAAAAACCAGATCAGAACTGTTGTTAACAACAATAATTCAAAGCGGACGCTTCGGCCAACGGCCAGAAAATAAACCGCCAGGCAAAAAACAACATAGCAAAGGCTATTGGCAAGATTAAAAGCATCTTTTCCCAAAAACATAAACAGCTGGGTCAACGTTTCTGCTACAACCCGGCCACCCCAACTTGTGTAGTAAGAAATCTGTGAATTAATGATATCACCAAAATTCATGACTGGCGTTGATGTCCCAAAGATAAAGGTGTACACAAAATCATCCGCTATCAGCGGCGTTTTGACATTTAAAAAAAACATGTATAAAAAAGTTACGACCAGAATTGCCAAAAAAAGAATCCGATTCGTTTTTTGGGACTCCAGTAAATTCTGAATCACTTTATACTTTTTAACAAAACGATCCTTCTCCATCTTTTTCTCACCCTACTTTCTCTAAAACAGACTGTTACCATACCCTCTAAACGTTGTACTTATCGCAAAAAGTTCTTATCTTAAACAAATGCATAAATTAGGATTCCACCAACAATCAGGATATTACCAATAATTTTCCGTCGGCTTAACTTCTCTTTTAAAATGAGCATCCCCAAGATCCCGACATAGATATAACCGGTAGACTCTAGAACCGGTCCTAATGTTAACGGTACCCCGCGATACGCAAAGGTGGTTAATAAGGCCGATCCAAAAAAGAAAAAATATGCCCCAATAACATAGGGATTTAAATATTCTCTAATCCGGGTTTCATAATGAATCATGGCACTTTTTTTCAGGATTACCTGAGATAAAGAGGCCACCAACACCGAAAACAGATACAGCACATAATACATCCACGGGTTATTACTCATCACTCACCACCAAATAGATTCCTGAAACAATGATTATTGATCCTAACAGCATTCCTAAGCGCAGCGGTTCTCCAAAAATGAGATAACCCCATACAATCCCCCACAAAATCGTAATCGCCTTGTTGGCAAAAGCAACTGTTAAAGGAAATCGCTTTAAGATCTGTTGCCAGAGCAGTGCATAGACAAAAAGGACCATCAAAAACAAGCCATAAAAGAAAATAAACCCAAGTGAAAGAAAATCTTCCTGGCTGGCCAGCTTTGAGAAAACCGATCCGATTGAATAAAGCAACAGACTTGCATGCAGGAAAAAATAATTTCTTAATTTAATCGTTTCGCCACGATTTTTTTTATCATTCATTGATTAACTCCACTATAAAAACCACACTCAATGTTGGCTCTTTTCTTTTTTTGTTTCTAATCGCAGCTCTGAAATTTTGTATAGCGAAATAACATTAAAAGCCGCAATCAGTGGGTAGGCACCTGCCAGATACCAGTAGGAAATCGCCACATAGGCCGAAATTTCTGTATAGGCAACCCCAACCATGAGCACAAAGGCACTCAATAACAGCCCCGTCAGAACCAACCAGAAATCGAGCAGATTATATTGATCCTGCCATTTCTTGTTAAATAACAAAAATGTTATCATCGCATAGGCAAGTCCCGCCAGCAGAAAGACAAGCACTCCCACAAGCTGATAAAAACTCTGGATAACATTCAGGCTATCAATCCGTAGCTGATCGTTCCATTTTGTCGCTTCGCCCGGATACTGGGCTAAATTATTGGTCACCCGTTCAAACAGGCGCAGGCCATTTCGGCCGTCATCAATGCTCTCCAGCACACTTGTTTCAAGTTTCTCATAACCCGCTACATAATGAAGGGTAACCAGAAAAGCCTTCGGTAATTCCTCCCAATACTCATCTCGCCAGGGCGACATAAGGGCTGAGGGCATCGTTTTTCTTCGCTCTAATTGACCGGTTTCAAACGCCTCTTCCAACTCTTTATTGACCTGCTTGTAAAAGTTATTCGCTGTTTGCGCATCACGATAATAGCCACTATTAGCCACTGCTTCACGAATACTCCAGAAAAACCAACCGTCTTCAACTTCTCTAACGGCGACATCCTGATCATACCAGGACCAGCGGTCCATACTTGCATCAATTTCATCACTGATCCCATTAAGAGATGGCACCGCATCATAAATTTTTTCCATCGAGCTGCGCGGTACTGAAACATTGTGAACCGCTTCTGTCGCTTCCACCGAATAGATCAGCTTAATGGTCTTGGTATAATCGCTGTCGTTTAATTCATTGGTGGTATAGATCCCATAATAGGCATAATTAATTGACGCGATTAAAACGGTTGATAAAATCAGCATCATAACTGGCAGACCGACAATCGCACCTTTAATCAGCTTCTCCTTTAAGCGGAGTTCCTTACTAAAATAAAACGTCGCCCAGCAAATCAAAATGACTGTCAGCACCAGGGGGATAATCCAGATACCATCTTCCCGGGAATGCCACAGCGATGCTACCCCAAAACCACTCAATACCGCCCAGAAGGTCAGCTTACCATTTTTCTCAAAACGATTGAGGTAAACCGCGATCAGACTGCCGCTAATAATCAAAACCTGACCAGCAATGAGACTGTTCCGATACACCCGGGTAAAGGTCTCATTGGCAAAAGAAATCGGGTTTAGCATTAAGACCGCAAAGATAAAATAAAGCGGCCATTCGTTTTTAAACAGTTTTTTAGTACCAACAATAAAAATCACACAGGCAAGCGTGTAAAAACCAGGAATCGCAATACTGTAAGGAATTCCAAACAATGCATTGACCGCCAGAAACAGCGGAAAGAACACCCCTTTTACCAGGGTCAATTCATGATACTCGCCTAGCCATTGCCCATTTAAAAGGGTTTCCGCCATTTTTACCATCATGCCATCATCGTGATCGGCACCGGGATGGGCAAAGATTGGCAAACCAGTCAGTAACACATGTTTTAAGATGATGATTGCTGCTATAAAAAAAATCAAACGATGTTTCTGGATAAAGCGAATCCCCCGCTCTAACTTCGATTTCGATAATAATTCAGCCATTTTCTCCTCATTTCTATGATTTATCGTCATTCTTCTGCCATAGTTCGTTGAGCAGATTCAAGTTTCTTTCAAAATTATGACGGTGTTGCTTTTTGAGCACTTCCAGAATTACCCCACAAAAATAACTGATAATGGCAATAATTCCCAGTGAGGTAATGACAATCAGAGTCGGGTATCTGGCCACTGTGCCAGTTTCTAAATAATTAAGTAGTATCGGTACAAAGAATGCTCCGCCAACCACCAGTAAAAATAACGAAATGATTGAGAAAAACGCATAGGGTTTCGTGTCTCTAAAAAGGGTTCCAATTGTTTTTAGCACCTTGTAGCCATCGGAATAGGTGTTAAGCTTGGATTCACTGCCTTCTGGGCGATCCCGATACTCAATTGGCACTTCGACAATCTTAAAATTATTATCCAATGCAAAGATGGTCATCTCGGTTTCAATTTCAAATCCTTTAGAAGTCACCGGGAAGGACTTAACAAATTCTTTTGTAAACCCCCGGGACCCCGTCATAATGTCTTTTACACTGGCTTTAAACAAAATATTAATCAGTTTTCGCACCAGGACATTACCAATATTATGAAAAGGCCGCTTATTTTCAGTAAAATACGTCGATGAAAGCCGATCACCAATGGCCATATCCGCTTGCTTACTGTATATTTGCTTTTCCAGCTCCAATGCAAATTCAGCCGGATAGGTGTCGTCACCGTCGGTCATAATATAACAGTCTGCATCGATCTCCCGAAACATCGATCGAACCACATTTCCTTTGCCCTGACGATACTCATACCGCACTGTTGCTCCGGCTTTTCTGGCGATCTCATCGGTGCCATCTGAAGAATTGTTATCATAAACGTAAATCTTTGCATGAGGCATCACTGCCTGATAATCCCTGATCACATTTTCGATCGTTTTCGATTCGTTATAACAGGGAATGAGTATTGCTGTTTTTTTAGTCTCTTCCATTTTTTCACCTCTTAATTTATTGCATATTTTAGTTGATAGATTGTAAACCCATTGGCGTTTTTCAGCGGAATAAAGCTTACGTCTTCATTTGAAAAACCACTCAGATCCCTTTGTGAAAGAACATAACCCACTTCCAGTTTTTCTAAATCCCTGGTATTTAGTCGAATGGTTATCAAATCAGCTGAATCCAGGATAAAACGCGTTTCTTCATCACGATTTGATAAATTAATCGTAATGTGGGCGTAGCGGTTATAAACTTCTTCTTCTGACCGATCTGGATCTAAAAGCCGCCAGCGGTCTAAATTAGGGTATACATTTGTTGAATTAATCGTCGCTGCCCCGGCCATAATCGGGAGATTGTTTAAAGGATATCCCGCTCCCGCTTCTGAATCAACAATCCATAAGGCGTCTGAGGTCTCGGCTGTTTCTTTAATCATTTCGATCAGTGGTTGATCGAGAATGACATCTAATCCATTAACAATAGGATTTATAAACATCCCGGAGACAAAAACAATCAGGATGGTTATCCCCAACATGATTTCCTGCATTTTTATTTTTCGCCAGCTGAGAATCAGATAAAATACAAATGTGAGGATAAGCAAAACCAGAACAAACATTTTGACATCCAGATAGCCTTGGTATGCAATCATTGATCCCACAGATATAACGAGTGCTGTAACAATTGCCACGCCTCCTTTAACCCATTTTGGAAACTCTGTTTCTATCAGGGTTAACGCGCGTATCAACAGTAATAAATTTAAAAACCCAATCGCCAGAAAAACCCGTGACGGCTGAGCATGGCTTAACAGACTGATAGAAGCCAACCAATGCGGCCAGGAAACCAGACAAAATGCACTCAGAATAAAAAAGCTAATCGAAAAAAGAATCAGATAAGGATCCCGCTTCTTTTCAATCACCAGCACCCACAGCGCCAGGATAATGCCGGCGGGGAAAAAATCAAAAAAGGTGGCCAATTCGCAGGTATTGGCATAAGACAACTCCCGGGACGTTACAAAAAACAAATTTCCCGGGTAAAGAAAATAACGGTATAATTGTCCGCCACCGGTTTCAAAGCGCGCTCCGGGGTATACGGTATCCATAACTAAGAGAATTGTATCATAGGACATGACTAAAATATAACCCATTGCACAAACAAAAGCTAGAGTCAAACCCGCTATAATTGCCAGATCTTTCCAATTAAGCGCAATGTTTTCTCGATTCTCATAGACGATCCCAATTAATAAAGCCAGAAATACGTAGGCCAATGGAATCTGCCAGGCTGGATAAAAGGTCAGCACATATCCACCGGCACAGATTAAAAATATCAGAGCATATAGAAACCGCAGGCCGTAGCGGCGGGTTTTAAAATAGCGATCCACCATTATCATTGCCAATTGCCCCAAAATAAGCATCTCTACCAGGCCATTAACCGCAAACCACCACTGCACAATTGGCGCCCAGGTCACAAGTAGTCCATAGATTACTGCTAGACGTTTGTTTTCTTTGCCAAGCATCATTGCCAATTCAAATGATACGAAAAACAGTCCCAGAATCCGCCCGATCCAAAAAAAAGAAAGGCCCTTGGCTGGTGAAAGGAGTAGATATCCCCAGTGAAAAGGTCTGAATATTTCAACGATATTCAAAACCGGTTGTCCATAAATAATAAAGGCATCGGTCCATGCGCCCCGGATCGTCTCACTAAAATACGGAAAAGGCGCTGCCCCATTAAAATACTGGGAAATCATCATTGGCGTATTAACCGCCCATTCATCGCTGCGGATGCTTCTACTGATGCCAATTAATGTTTCAAAGTGCTTTGATCCCTGAAAGTAATTCTCCCAATAATAAACCGAGGAGCCATGTATTTCAAATAGCACACAACCAAACAAAAACAGCGCTCCCAATCGATACCGATACTGATAGAGATACCGAAAAATTGTTTCTTTGCCAAAACGATTAAACAGACCGGTTCCCAATACCGCCAATAAAAAAAGAATGATTAGACGTTTTAATCGTATCAACACGAAATAACTATGATAAAAGTCTGACTTAAACAAATCATTTGGCGAAATGACGGCTTCAATGATTAAGAAGTAACTCTCCACCAGCAGTGGTGCACCGATAATGATTAAAACACTCCAGGCTATTTTTTTGTATCGATTATAAAACTCTATCATTAATTAACCACCCTAACACATCGATCACCGCATAACGACCTGCATCGTTCTCGCATCCTTCGAATTTTTCACTTGTTTTGCACTCTTAATAATACTGTTTTAATGTCAATGTGAACGACATAATTAAGAAATAGACCGGTACCAGGGTCACAATATTACCGTATTGCTTGATCTGCAATGGTTCCAACTGTTTAAACGATGGGCCAATATTTAGCATCAGCGGAATCAGCGGCAGAAAACCGATGAAGTAACGCCCCTGCACACCATTGACCACACTTGAACCAACTGGCGTCCAGGTTAAATACATCGACAATGTTATCGCCACATAAATTCCTGCCGCAACCAGCAAGGCACCGATTCGCGTTGCGGGGCTTTGCCTTAATTCACGTGGATAAAAAACTGCGACCGAGCCATAAAAAAACAGGTACAGCAACCCCAGTCCATTAGACCCATACGACAGCCAGCCAAAATTAAACAGCATCAGATAATTGATGAGTCCCTCTAAAAGATTTTGTCCCATCATTTGCATATTTACGATGGGATCCCCGATCAGAAACTGGATCTGTTTGATCATGTTCACTCCTTCGGGAACAAAGGGATGGGGAATCGCTGTATAAAACTTCATCCAGGCCAGCGAAAAACCTGCCGCCAGGATGATTCCCAGAAAAACACATTGATAGGCGGCTTTGTCAAACTTTCGCAAGGGAATAAATGCCGGCAATAATACCAGCAAAACAAAAGGAAATTTCGTCACTGTAATCAGCATGCATAAACCGGTGTAGCCAACTATTTCAAGTACTTTTATCTGATGGTCTTGTTTACTTAATAATTTGAAATAAAAGGCCAGGGTTACAAATATGATCCCGATGCCAAAGGCATCCTGATTATATGAGGCGGCAATGTAAATTCCCATCGGAATGGTTCCCGCAATAAAAAAGAGCTGCTTAAACAGGGGCGTTATCTTAATTGCCAGCGCAATCATAATTGCATAGAACAGTAGATTCGTGATTCTGCCCAGATAATAAGACCATAGCACACTTAAATTGATTAATCGTCCGAAGCCAATTCCCAACGCCTGGGGCAGATAGGAGACAAAGGCGTATGCATTGGTTGCTTTTAATCCGTTACTTTCAATCATCAAAATACCACTGTCAGAAACATTTAGATCATTCTTAAACAGGGTCTTTTGGGATTGGCTATAGATCCGCTTGTAGTCTTCGCTGATTAGTAATTGTGAGTCTTCCTGACTGACAAAAAACTTTCCCCGAGCCAAATACATGGCTCGGGCCAGATGAGCCGTTTCATCAGGGGTATCCAGAATTGGTGTAACCAGACAAAAAAGCATCCCAAAACACACAATGATCAAAAACGCATTGCGGTATAAGGCCTTGCCCATAAATACAATCAGAAGCATCGTTATCACCGCAGCCACGGACGAAATTATCAGCGCCTGTTCATTCCACCCATCAAATATAAAGAGTGATCCAAAAAAAACTATTCCGCCCAACACTGCATAGGCCCAACGCGCTCTGATTTGCATGCGTCCAGCCTTTAATAAAGCAAATAAATCAATCTTTTCTCTGATCTGGCCGATTCGTCGATTCATTTTTTTATCACCTTCATTAATACCCACTCTCAAACACCGCTTTAAAGGTCATAAAAAAGACTTTAACATCGAACCACAGGGTCCATTTTTCAATATATTCAATATCACACTCAATTCGTTTATGGATCGAGGTATCGCCCCGCCATCCCTGGACCTGAGCCCAGCCGGTGATTCCTGGCCTAACATGATGCTTAATCATGTATTTGGGGATCTCGTGCTGGAATTGAGTAACATAATGGGGCCGCTCTGGCCGCGGTCCGACAATACTCATATCGCCTTTTAAAACATTGATAAACTGCGGTAACTCATCGATACTGGTTTTTCTAATAAACGCCCCAAATTTTGTTTTGCGGGGATCATCGGCAGTGGTCCATCCCACGTCGCCGGATTTAATGGAGGCGTCACCGCGCATCGAGCGAAATTTATAGATCCAGAATTCTTTTCGTCCCATCCCCACCCGGATCTGTTTATAGATAATCGGCCCCGGTGATGTGATTTTCACCAGGATCGCTGTAATCAGCAAAAGCGGTGAAATCAGTACCAGAATCAGAATCGAAAGAATGATATCAATCAGACGTTTGACCCATTTATTTAAGGGCTGATCCAAGGGAATGTAACGGGTGTTGATTAGCGGGATGCCATCCAGTTCGTCAAAATATGCCTTGGTTCCCTGAATCAAATGAAAGTAATCCGGGATAATCTGGGTTTTTATGCCCTGGTATTCACAGATATCGATCACCTCATCAATCCGTTTATAACTGGTGTTTGGCAACGCAATAATGACCTCATCGACCTGATACTCTTCGAGGATTTTATTCATCTCTTTGCTAGTCCCTAGAATGGGGATTCCATCTTTATCACTTTTATGATAGTAATCATCCACATATCCGGTGACCTTATAACCCAACTGCCGGTCGCCCACAACTTTTGCGGCAAAGGTCTGGCCAATGCTGCCAGCACCAACAATGATAATGTACTTAATGTTAAAGCCCCGTTCTCTGGCCATTCTTAAAATTTTCCTTATCGATCCCCGCTCCAGAATCATTAGTATTGTGGCGGTCAGAAAGAAAACACCCAGCATGATTCGTGAAAAATGAATGCTCTTCATCGTAAATAAAGCGGACATTAAAATTACAATGCCAATACTATTAGCAAATATTATTTCTCGGCACTCTTTAAAAAAGCGCTGTTTACGATAGGGTTGATAGAGACCAAAAAAAACAAAGAGGATTAAATAAAGGGGAATAATAATGCCCAACAACTCAATGTAAGACCTTAGGTTCATGGTTCGCACCCCATCATCAAAAAATGGCGAGACAAACCGAATATACCAGGCAAATAAAAGGGAAGCCGTTATAACACACATATCCAACAATACCAAAATAAAGTTAAAAAAACGCTGATTGCTTTTAATCATCTTATCGCCCCCTTGCTTACCTTTATTTTCTTCGCTTATTTTTAGCCAATGCCATTTTTTTTAGAATTGTCGTGCCACTTGTCACTGCCCAGCGGGTAAGACCATTATATTTATGCTGATAATGTTTATTGTAAAAAATTATCATCGAGTCGTAAAAGGCCGCAATTACCTTGGGGTTTCGTTTGCCAATCCCGCTGGCCTTTTTATGATGAAAAATCCGGACTTCCGGATAATAGATAATTTGATACCCGGCCTGCTTAATCCGATAACACCAGTCGATGTCTTCCCCATACATAAAAAAATCTTCATCCAGCATCCCAACTACATCGATGACAGCCCTTGGAACCAGCATAAAAGCCCCCATGATGCAATCGATCGAGCAGGTTTTATTTTCATCCACATAGGTCAGGTTATAGGCCCCAAAACGCGTGCTCTCGGGAAACGCCATGTCGAGATTAAGGCTATGATAAAGCCCATTCAGGGGCGTGGGAAAACTCCGTTTGCAGGCCGGGTCCAATTTACCCGAGGGCAGTAGTATCTTACACCCCAGTGCCCCAATATGTTTATGATTGCTGATAAATGCTATCGCCCCTTTTAAGGTGTTCAGCTCAACAATGGTATCGGAATTAAGCAAAAGAAGAAACTCGCCCTTTGAGACTTCCATACCGATGTTATTTGCCTTAGAAAAGCCCAAATTTTCGTGGTTTTCTATAACTTTCACTTCCGGAAACCGCATTTTTATCGCTTCAACGCTACCATCTTCTGAGGCGTTATCGACCAGGATGATTTCATAGCTCAATCCTTTGGTGTTACTTTTTATAATTGAATCAATACAATTTGATGTCAACTCTTCTGTTTTATAATTAACAATGATAATTGATAAATCCATTCCGCGCCTTTCTTAAGCCTTTTGTGTCTTTCAAAGGACATTATATTTTACCATATTTTTTACAAATAGGGAAGACTTGCTCACTTCATCCGCTTATTTTCAATCATTCGAAAAGCATTTAAGATCAACTGAGCTTCAATAAAAAAGTAATTCTTAAGATTCCTGACTTGAAAGGGTACTTTCTTTACTTTTTTATAGTTTTTCAGGCCCGCCTTAATCCCAGCCGCATAGTCTTTGCCAAAACCCCTTTTTAAAAAAAGGATGTACTTAAAAAAGAAACCCAGCACTAAAAACGGACTATTTAGCAGCAATTGCACAAGTGGCATATTCTTATAGGCCACATAAACATTATTACGGGCCGAGATTTGCACCTTGAAGGGACTATATTTTTGCCCTTCAGCGGTGGTGGCACTGCCAATATGATAACAGATGGCTTTGGGTTCGTAACGATTTTTATAGCCATTGATCAGACCTCTGTAGCCGATATCCACATCTTCCATATAGGCAAAAAAAATCTCATCAAAAAGACCGATCTCAGAAAAAACTGAGCGGCGGTAAATCCCAGCACCGGCACAGGCACTGAAAATGGGGGTTACTTTATGATAAGAATCGACCGTCTGCCCATCCCCCCGTTTATAACCCCAGCCCAGAATATTATAAAAATCACCCGTATCATCGAGTTTGTCGCGTTCATAATAACGAACCATTTTTGAACTCACCGAAAATATCGCCGGATCATCATCAATATGCAAATATAAATACCGTACAAAATCCGGGTCAACCACCACATCATTATTCAAAAGCAGGCAGTATTTGCCATGGCTGGCCAAAATCCCCTGATTAACAGATCGATCAAAACCTGAATTGACCGGATTTTCCAGGAGGGTTACGTTTTTATAGGTTTTTATCATCTCGACACTGGCATCGGTGGAACAATCATCAACCACGATGATTTCCAACTGGCCGAACTCATAAAAACTTTGAACCATCATACTATCCAGACAATTTGCAATAAATTTTTCGCCATTGTAATTCGGTATAATAACTGAAACGTCACACTTCATAAAACCATCCTTTTTGTTTCCATCAATCGTCCGCCTTATTATAACACAGGATGTTCTTTTACTAAACAAAAAGCGACCAGGAACCTTCTCCCAGTCGCTTTTCTTAGTCATTCATTAATTTTAGTAATTTATTAATTTGCGTTGCTGTAGGGATTATGGAAATCAATCCATATTTCCGGATCGACGCAAGCGTCATCCGCATTGGCAATGGCCCCAAAATGAAGGTGCGGTCCATAGACATTGTCGGCGTATTTATCCTTAGCAATATATCCCGACCCGCCAACCGATCCAATTTTCTGACCCTTGCTTACCGATTGGCCTACGCCCACATGGATCTCCTGTAAATGTCCATAAAAGAAGGAAACACTTTCACCATAACGATCGGTCGTGCGGATTCTGACATAGCGTCCGTATCCCATAAAATAGCCGGCTTTTTCAACCACGCCATCTCCGACCGCATAACAGGGTGCGTAATAAGGTGCCGGAACATCAATGCCTTCGTGGATATCCCCCCATCTTGGCCCAAACCAGTCGGTTGGGTCAGCAGCGTTTGGTTTATAATTTTTATCGACGGGATAATGATAAAAACCATAAATCGTGGCCGTATTCTGTAGAATCTTCTTGCTCGATTCTTTCAGAAAGACGAGTTTGCCATTTTTATCCGCCAGGTAGGCGTGCGATATAAACGCGTCAACAATAATATTATAGTTTCGCAAATTAATGCTCGCTTCCCAGGTATGATTGCCAATATAGGTTGCCTGTTCCCAGCGTACATCATCTTGTCCATTTGAACAACTCCAGGTCGGAAATATGATGCTCGCGACACCGTTTTCATTTCCGACATTTTTAATCCGCACCTTAAATGTATTGTTGAGCACCGCATTATCATATTCAATAGTCGGGTTTAAAACCGGCATGCTAAATTCGGAATTACTAAACGCTATGCTCTCTCCCCTTGTTCCCTTTAGGTAGGCGTGAACAACAAAGACGCCCGTTTCAAACCCATGGCTTTCAATATCAACATAAGTATAAAACTCACCATCAGAACCCAATTCACCCTCATACCATTTTAGTTCATCCTGCCCATTTCGATTTGACCACACGGCAAAGGAGACACTTTTTACACCACTTTTGCCTTTGCAATTTTTAGTCATAATCGCAAATTTTGAAATATTCTTATCCTGTGCAACTTTAATTTCTAAAGGTTCGGCTAAAAACGGATTGGTTATCACCTGCTCCACAGATCCGCTGTATTTTTGTTGCCCATCTTTATTTTTCACATAGGCATGGGTAATAAAGGTATCATAACTCTGCTTGTAATTCGGGATCGAAATGGTCGCTTCCCAGGTGTCATTGCCCACATAGGTCGCCGTTTCCCAACGGATGTCATCGTGTCCATTCACCTCACTCCAGGTCGGAAAGCTCACCCCGGTAACGCCCTGAGGATTACGCACATCCGTTATTTGGACCTTATAGGCATTGTTTGAGACTTCCCCGACTGTGATTGAGGGTTTTGGCGTTTCCAGACTTTGGGTATTCACATAGGTTTTAATCACATCCCCGGTCAGTCCATAGATATAGGTGTGGATATGATACTCGCCGGTTTCAAATCCGTGGTCTTTACTATCCACCGTCACGCTATATTCACCCTGATTATTTTTTATTCCCTGATACCAACGGATATCATCCTGACCATTTCGCTCTGACCAAATCGGAAACATAACCTTACCGATCCCCGTTTTTCCCGCATATCCAAGCGTGCTGATGGTAAAGCCGGTCTTGCTTTCTGAGACTTGCGAAACAGTGACGCTTATATTGCTAAAATCAAGGGCCGTTGTCAAAATATCTTTGGGCTCCGCAACTGTTGTTTTTTCATCGATTGCGGATGAATCCGCATCCAGAGGCTCTGAATCCGACCGGTTTTCAGGTACTTCTTCTGCTTCCGTGTCTTCTTTTAACAACTCCTGTTCGGTGTCAGATAGTTCTGGTGCCATCGTCACTTGATTAACAGGTTCTGGCGATTCCTCAGCCAAAATTTGTCCTGGCCAAAAAAGTAAACTAATCAGTCCAATAACAGCCAATGACCTTATTTTTCTCTTCACTTCCGGCATCCTCATTTCTTATAATTTCAAAAAACAGAGCCAAACTGTTTTGGCTCTGTTTCAGAATTAAAACGCATTCAAATTAAACTTCTTCATCATTAAAACTTTTTCATAATCGTTTTAACCTTACCGGCATAGGTCAGATCAGCTGCCCAGGTTCCTGCCAGTTCTTCAACTGAAAGGGCTTTTAAACGAAGGGAATTATTCCATCGTGGATCAACATTGGTTTGATTTAACGCCGCACTGCTGGCATAGCATTTTAAGTGCTGGACATGACCGCGGATTCCGGTTTGAAGCCCAGTACTGTTGCTGCCATAAGCCGCTGCAAAATCAAATCCCGGTACGCCTCCACCAGTCGCGCCCAGCCCGGCAAAATTGAATTGGGTCACTTTAACGTCACCACCAAATTGCAGATTACCAGTTTCTAGCATCGCCTGGGCGAAGGCGACCTCGGCGCGAACGCCTTCAGCATTGCATTCCTGAATGTAAAGCGCCACAAATTTTTCCAGATTAACGCCCAGATCATTGTAATGCTGCGGGTACACACTTCCGGTACTCTTATAATAGGCCACCAGTTGCGCCGCGCTCACGGTGGTTGCCCCCATAATCGGGGTTTCCACATAGCGGACACTCACTGAGGTGTTGCCCAGAAATACCGAACGACCATCCGCTTCAACCCCATAGGCATGAAGTGAGTAGGTTCCACTATCGCCCTTATGGTTTTTGGCATCAATCATCGCCTGATAACTACCATCACTTTGTTTCGTGGCGGTGTACCATTTGATATCATCCTGGCCACCAACATCACTCCAGGTTGGAATCTGTATACTCGTGATTCCATTAGGAGCAGTAATGCCGCTAACCGTTGCCGTAATAATATTTTCCGTTACTGTCGCCGCAACTGTTGATGCCGACATCGGAGTTGTCGCCACACTTGCTGCGGTATTACCTAAAAAGGTCATCTTCTCATTATTGTCGATTCCATAAACATGAATACTATAGGCTCCGCCTGAATAGTTATGATCTTTAATATCAATGGTCACACTGTAGCTACCATCACTTTGTTTGGTGGCGGTGTACCGTTTGATATCATCCTGTCCACCGACATCACTCCAGATCGGGACCGTAATTGACTTAATCCCACTAGGTGCCTTGATTCCTTTAATGGTCGTTGTGATTTTGTTGCCGGACGCACTTGCGGTCACACTCGTTGCTGTCATCGGCTCAACGGTCACATTTACCGTCGTTGCACCGATAAATGTCATCTTGCCATTGGTATCTTTACCATAAGCGTGGATGTTATAGATCCCACCATCGAAGTTATGATCCTTGATGTCAACGGTCACCTTATAACTGCCATCGCTTTGTTTAGTAGTGGTATACCATTTGATGTCATCCTGACCGCCATTTTCACTCCAGATTGGGATTGTCATATCTGAAATTCCATTTGGCGCCGTGATCCCTTTAACCGTTGTGGTGATTTTACTGCCCGATACCGTTCCGACTAAACTGGTCGCTTTCATTGTATCAACTTTAACAGTTGCCGTTGTGCTGCCCAGGAAAGTCATCTTCTTATAGCTGTCCGTTCCATAGGCGTGAATATTATAGTTGCCACCATCGTAATTATGATCTTTAATGTCGATGACAACCTTGTAACTGTCATCACTTTGCTTGGTCGCATTGTACCACTTGAGATCGTCCTGTCCGCCGGTCTCGCTCCAGACGGGGATCGACATTGAGGTGATGCCATTGGGTGCTATTATCCCTTTTACTGTTGCTGTTATGGTATTACCAGAGACGGTGCCGGTTACACTGGTTGCCGTCATTTTTTCCTGAACTGATGCTGTAACATTGGCATTTGTGTTTCCGAGTAAGGTGTACTTACCATATGAATCCACGCCATAACAATGCAATTGGTAATTGCCGCTTTCGTAACCATGATCTTTAACATCGATAGTTGCGCTGTAGCTGCCATCGCTTTGTTTGGTCGCGGTGTACCATTTTAAATCGTCCTGTCCACCCTCATCACTCCAGGTTGGAATATAAATAACCTGCAAACCATTGGGTGCTGAGACACCTTTAACCGTTGCTGTGATTTTATCGCCGCTAACAGTGGCCGTAAAACCGGTGGCTGTCATCGGTGTTGTTGAGGCTGCAAAAAGTTCGCTAACACTGATTAGAACCTGGTCAGCCATCTTTTGTTGGTTGGCTCCATCAGCTAACTTCAATGATTCGGCATTGTTGGATATAAAGCCCGCTTCAATCAATACTGAAGGCATGCTTGTTTTGCGGGTAATCGCGTCATCCCGTTCAATAATCTGATTTCGACTGGGAACATGAGTCAGACTCGCCTTGAAATTTGTATTGAGATTATTGGCCAGCTCTTTTGACATTATCGCAATCGCAGGTGGCGTTGCATCCAGATCTGCCAGCGAACCATCGCCCCATAATCCCGCCTTTTGATAAATCCCATTGTTATCAACTGTTGGGTGATAACTGCTCCAATAAAATTCATAACCGCTGGCCGTTGCTCCCCCAGAGTTATGATGAATACTAATTAGCAAATCCGCATTAATTTCATTTGCTTTATTGCAGATGGTTGTCGAAAACGATGAATAAGCCGGAGCACTTGAAAACAAGGTCGGTAACCCGGGATTCCCGGGAACCGGATGGCTCAACATGGCGTTATAGCCGCTCGCTCTAAGGGTTGAAACAATCTTGATTGCCAACGCATTATTCAGATCAACCTCGCGAATCCCGGTATTGCCGTTCACCGCCCCAGAATCAACCCCATCTAAATGCCCGGGGTTAATGATGATGGTGGTGCTTGCCGCATTAACAGTCAGGCTAAAATATGAAAAGAAAGTAAACAAGATGAGGATACCTACCCCCACTAGCGCTACTTGCTTTCTTCTTTTTTTAATTGACTCCATTATTCTCCTCCTTTCTTAAAATTATTGCCTGCTGTCATTAACCTTATAGATGTCACGATAATATCACAACTATTTTACATCGTCAATTTATTCGTTACATCTTATGAACGCTTAAGTTAAATCTCATTCTCTTCATCTTCTTTGGTTTTTCCCCTTACATAACCAACGATATCAACACTGATTGCGTAGTTGCCATCAACGCGTGTTAAATTTCGATTATAATAGGGGTCATTCTTGATATACTTTAACCAGTGATCTTTCATATATTTAATCTCACTGTTGAAGCGTTTGTATTTCGTATAAGTATCCTCGGCCCCCCGCGATTTTGACTCGTAGTGGTAAAGCTCGACATTATGAAGCCAGACATTAAATTTGCCCAGTTCATAAAGTTTAAGGCACAGATCAACATCATTAAAGGCTACCGTCAATTTTTCTTCAAAACCATTAACCCGGTCAAAATCTTCCCGTTTTACCATCATACAGGCCGCCGTCACCGAGGTGTAGTTATTGGTGGTGACCAGTTTACCAAAATAGCCATAATCGCCCCGGGGATAGCCCACATGGCCATGTCCGGCGACGCCGCCCATCCCCAGTAAAACACCGGCATGCTGGATGGTATTATCGGGATAATAAAGTTTTGCACCGACTGCACCAACATGTTCCTGCTGCGCCAGGCTGACCATCCGTTTCATCCAGCCTTTAGTGATCACGGTGATATCATTATTCAGAAACAGTAGGTACTCACCCTTTGATTCCTTAACGGCCAAGTTATTGATTTGCGAAAAGTTGAAGGGGATATCAATCCGTACCACCTTAAACTGATCTTTGTATTTCTTGGTAAAGTATTCAAATAATTTAAACGTTTCTTCTTTTTCGCTGCCATTATCGGCAACGACGATTTCAAAATTTTGATAGATTGTTTTTTCATAAATCGACTCAATACAGGCTTTTAAATCCGCGGCATTATCCCGGGTTGGAATAATCACCGACACTAAACCGTTATTTACAATTTCATAC
Source organism: Acetobacterium sp. K1/6 (assembly GCF_034438075.1). Lineage (NCBI taxonomy): Bacteria > Bacillati > Bacillota > Clostridia > Eubacteriales > Eubacteriaceae > Acetobacterium > Acetobacterium sp. K1/6. The sequence goes on from NZ_JAXQGA010000004.1 coordinate 91,803, forward strand.
GCGATTGTATAAACCCCGGGAAACGCCCCGTGAGTAACCGTCCCTTTGATCCCCCGTCTTTCCAGAGCATCTTCTAGCGACTTAAGTCCCGCTTCGAAGGCATATCCTTTTGATTCCGGATTGACTGCTGTAGAATTACTAATCATCCGCCAGTGATATAAGATCTTCTGGATATGGAAGATCTTATCGGTTTTCTCGGTGAATCGCAGTACCAGATCATAATCCTGGGCCCCTTCATAGCCTTTTCTGAAGCCGCCGATTTCATCGATAATGGTTTTGCGGTAAACCCCAAAGTGGCAGATGTAATTGGTCGCCAGTAAGATATCCGGTGCCCAGTCGGTTTTAAAAAATGGCTGGCTTCGTTTATTATCTTCACTTAGCTTATCTTCATCACTATAAATCAGATCCGCTTCCGGATGATCATTAAGTAATTTAACCACCTCATACAAGGCAAATTCGGCTAAGGTATCATCATTATCCAAAAGCCCCACAAATTCGCCCGTGGCAATGGCCAGAGCTGAATTTGATGCTTCTGAAATATGGCCATTTTCTTCCCGGTAAATCACCTTGATGCGGGAATCGAGCATTTTAAATTCTTCCAGCAAGGGTTTAATGTGAGCATCACTGGAGCAATCATCAGCGATACATAATTCCCAGTTTTGATAATATTGGTTGCGAACCGAATCAACACAGGCTCTGAGCCATTTTTCTTCTACATTATATACCGGCATAACAATCGATACCTTAGGTTTATAGGAAAATTTTTTAATTTCTTCGATGGCCTTTTTGGGGTCATAATCTTCATGGACATCAATCCAGAAATCATAGTTTTCCTGATTTTTATATTTTAGTTCAAACTTTATTTTGCGGATCGTGTTTTTTAGTCCATTGCGACTAAAGTATCCCACTGTTCGGGTTGTAATACCAACTAGTCGTTTGGCATTAAACAGATTGGGCTGTTTTAGATAATCATAATTCTTTTTTAAATTAATCGGAACAATGCGGATGTTGTTTTCATCCGTTAATTTGAGTTTTAGTTTTTGGCCATAGGTTTTTTCATCAAACTCTATAATAAAGCCAATCTTGGCATCATCAGGCAGGGCATATTTATTGTTGACGTCAATTCTGAAATCCCGTTTGAATTGAACGCCCGTCGCTTCTCGTCCCAGTAAATACAATTCGACCGGTTCTTTGGTTTTTGTATTAAAGGCCCATCCCTGAACGGTTGCACATTGACTCGCTTCATCTTTGACTATTTTGTCGATAAAATATTTTATTTCTTCCTGTTCAATAACTGATTTCTTCTCCATCCCAATAACCTTTCTCTAATCCTTTATTATTTCCCATTGATGTTCCATATGAACCAGGCCTTCGGTGAAATAATCGGCCACAACCGAAATCACAAAGGCCGCTGTTTCATAGTCCAGATTAACAATGCTTTTATTTGCAAAAAGCCCGATATCAACCTCATATTTCCCGCCCAGAAGCGGTAACCGCGGCACCACATAACGGACCCGATGGATTCCCTTTGTTTTGGGAATCTTAACCTCATCCAAATGGGTGTTCGGACCAAAGATATACTGACGGTCAATGGTATAAAAGGCCACTCCCACCAGCGGTTCGCTTTTTACATCATCATACAGCTCGTATTCAATCTCGACACTAAAATCATCAAAGGTCGTGAGGGTTTCAGTGTTACAACTGACGGCGGTAATTTTCCCCAGATGGGCATCGATTTCCATTTTTTCAGCCATTGGGTTCCCTTCTTCAAGGGCTTTCTGTTCCATGGCTTCTTTTAGCATTTCGCTTTCATACATATCAATGACGTGGGTAACGTCATCAAACATCCGCATTTCGCCCTGATCAATCCAGACCCCTTTGGTGCAAAAGCGTTTGATTTGTTCCAGGGTATGAGACACAAAGAGCACCGTTTTTCCCGATGCTTTAAACTCTTCCATTTTATTAATGCATTTAATCTGGAATTTCGCGTCTCCGACGGCCAGCACCTCATCCACAATTAAAATTTCCGGGTCCACATTGATGGCGGTAGCAAAGGCCAGCCGGGCAAACATTCCACTGGAATAGGTTTTAACCGGCTGATAAATGTACTCGCCAATTTGGGCAAAATTGACGATATCATCCAATCGTTCATCCATTTCTTCCTGACTATAGCCCATGATCAGACCATTGGCATAGATATTCTCGATGCCGGTGTATTCCGGGTTGAACCCGGTTCCCAGCTCCAACAATGCCGATACCTTCCCGTCAACATAAACCTCGCCCTTACTTTGGGTCAAAACGCCAGAAATAATTTTGAGCAGGGTTGACTTTCCTGATCCATTTTTACCCACAATTCCAATCGATTCACCTTTTTTAATTTCGAGATTGATATTATTAAGGGCATAAAACTTTTGATGGTATTCTTTTTTCTTAATCAGGCTCATCGACTCTTTTAAGCGATCCATCGGCCGTTTATATAGTTGGTAAATCTTTGTCACTTCTTCTATTTTTATTGCCACATCTGACATAATTTCCTCCACTGATCCGTGATCAACATTTCTCTATAAAACATCAGCAAAATGCGGTCTTAACCTTCGATACACAGCAATTCCGACTAGCAGCAGTACAAATGAAAACCCCCAGAAATATGCGGTCATGACCGGATGCTCCCAGAACCAGCCCGTTCCAAAAAAGCTCTCCCGGTATCCCTGGACAATATAATATAAAGGGTTTAATTTCATAATCCATAATAGCTTTTCAGGATATGTTTCAACAGGCACTACAATTGGCGTTCCCCAGAACAAAACCTGCATCCCCACATTAATAAATTGCAGAATATCAGTGAAAAATGGTTGTAGTGAAGCCGTTATCCATGTTAATCCAGTTAAAAAAACAATTAAACATAATAAATAATACCCAATTTGTAAAAAGTGAGGTGTCAATGAATGACCGTAAATAAGTAACATCACGATAGCAAAACAAATAAAGAAAATATGCGTATATAATGATGATATTATTTTAACGGTTGGCAGAATTTTGATATTGAAGGTTACCTTTTTAACCAGATAGCTGTATTCACGAAAACAATTCGTTCCATTCACAAAACACTCTGAAAAGAAAAACCAGACAATGATACCGGTGATGAGATATAAAATAAAAGGAACCCCCCCTGTAGGAGGTGATTTTAATCCCACACCAAACACAAACCAATACACCGCAATGTTAACCGTTGGCTGAATAAACGCCCACATAATACCTAAAAAAGACCCCGCATACCGGGACTTAAAATCGTTGATCGAAAATTTCCGGATCAGTTTCCGATTTGCATACAAATCTCTAATATAATCCATTAAATCTTTAAACAAGTACAAAACAGACACCTCATTCTTATTCTTAAATGAAAAAGCACAAAAACTGTGCTTTTTCTTTTGCAGCTATTCTACTTTTTTGAGTACATCTTTTCATAATACTGCTGATAGTCACCAGATTTTACCTGTTCTAACCATTCCTGATTATTTAAATACCATTTTATGGTTTCCGCAATCCCCTCTTCAAAGGTGTAGGACGGTTCCCAACCCAGCTCCGTGGTGATTTTTGAATTATCAATGGCATAGCGACGATCATGGCCCAATCGATCCTCAACATAGGTAATCAGATCTTTACTGATTTTTGAACCGTCATTATCAATGGCATATTTGCCGGAGCGCAGCATTTCACCGACATCCTCAATAATTAAATTGACAATGTCGATATTGGCTTTTTCGTTGTTTCCGCCAATGTTATAAACCTCACCAGCCATCCCTTTTTCAAGGATGGTATCAATGCCACTGCAATGATCTTTGACGTGCAGCCAGTCTCTGATCTGCATCCCATCACCATAAACCGGCAAACTTTTTAAAGCTACCACATTGGAAATCATCAGCGGAATCAGTTTTTCGGGAAAATGGTAAGGTCCGTAATTATTAGAGCAGCGGCTGATGGTAACGGGCAGTTTAAAGGTTTGTCCATAGGAACGCACCAGTAAATCCGCACTGGCCTTGGAGGCTGAGTAAGGACTGTTCGGGGCGATCGGGGTCACTTCAGTGAACATGCCCGTTTTTCCCAGAGCGCCATACACCTCATCGGTGGATACCTGATGGTAGCGAACGCCATCCCGATAGGTCGGATAGCCATTGTCATCTTTGCCGGTTTGCCAGTGAAATTTTGCCTCATCCAAGAGAACCAGGGTTCCCATCACATTAGACTTAATAAAAATTTCCGGATCTTCAATACTCCGATCAACGTGCGATTCGGCGGCAAAGTTCACCACCGTATCAAAATCATACTGATCAAAAAGATCCGCAATAAAAGGCCGATCGACAATATCCCCTTTGGCAAAAACGTAATTGGGATTGCCTTCAACATCTGCTAAATTTTCCAGATTTCCGGCGTAGGTTAGCACATCCACATTAACTATCTTATAATCCGGGTGCGAATTGAGCATATATTTTACAAAGTTTGAGCCGATAAATCCAGCCCCTCCGGTGATTAATATTGTTTTCATGATTACTCCATTTCTTTTATTACAAATTCTCTATATTTAGATGCTACTACTCAAATCTTAAGGTATCACTGATTTCACTTAGAAAGGGAAGCTGGCCGTCTTTTTCAGAAAGCAGCACTTCCGAGATGGTTTCAAGGGGCCATTTAATTCCGACTTCCGGGTCATTCCAGCGAATCCCGCCATCGTATTCCGGGGCATATAAATTGGTGCATTTATAATTAAACACCGCTTCCTCTGAGACGACTAAAAATCCGTGCGCAAAGCCTTCCGGAATATAAAACATGGTCTTGTTTTCTTCTGTTAACAGCACTCCCGCCCATTGTCCATAGGTCGGTGATCCATTTCGCAGATCGACGGCGACATCATAAACCTCGCCTCTTGTAGCCCGAACCAGTTTTCCCTGGGAAAATTTAGTCTGAAAATGAAGTCCCCGCAACACGCCCTGGCAGGATTTGGACTCATTGTCCTGAACAAACCGCATCGTTAAACCCGCTTTGTGAAATTCTTCCTCGTTGTAGGTTTCCATAAAGTATCCACGATGATCACCGAAAACAGACGGCTCAATGATCACCAATCCGTCAATTTTAGTTTTTATTACCTTTATCTTTGCCATAATACCGCCTACTTACCCTTAGCACATTGGATCAGATACTGGCCGTAAGCCGTTTTCTTTAGCGGTTCTGCCAATTTTAAAAGCTGATCTTGATCGATGAAATCGCGCAAATAAGCAATCTCTTCAATACAGGCGACATAAAGACCCTGTCTTTTCTGGATCGTCTCCACAAAATTGGAGGCTTCAATCAAGCTATCATGCGTTCCAGTATCAAGCCAGGCCATGCCTCGGCCAAACAATTCCACCTTTAAATTGCCCTGTTTTAAATAGATTTCATTAACCGTGGTAATTTCCAGTTCCCCTCTTTCCGAAGGTTTAATATTTTTAGCAATTTCAACGACCGTGTTATCATAAAAATAAAGGCCCGGCACTGCAAAATTAGATTTTGGATTCTCGGGTTTTTCTTCAATCGAAAGCACTTTTCCGTCGTTCGCAAACTCAACTACCCCATAGCGCTGTGGATCAGTTACCGGGTAACCAAAGATCACGGCCCCGCTTTGAAGTTCCGCCGCTTTTCTGATGGTGTCCGTAAAGCCGTGGCCATAGAAAATATTATCACCTAATACAAGGGCAACATTATCATCCCCAATAAATTTCTCACCAATAATAAAAGCCTCAGCCAAACCATTGGGGGCATCCTGCACTTCGTAGGAAAAATTTAACCCCAATTCTTCCCCTGAACCAAATAACCGTTCAAACATGGGTAGATCGTGGGGTGTGGAAATAATTAAAATATCTTTAATCCCAGCCAACATCAAAGTTGCCAATGGATAATAAATCATCGGTTTGTCATAAATCGGCAGCAACTGTTTGGACACCGCCCGGGTGATTGGATAAAGTCGTGTGCCGGAACCTCCGGCTAAAATAATACCTTTCATCATTGCCTCTTCTCTTGTAAATTATTTACGCATTGCAGGCTACTGCCAGCTTTGATATGGGACCACATCAAAACTGGCACTACCTTTTATATTACTATTTTAAAACGATTAGTTTAGATTTTTTAAATATTCTGCCAGGGAAACCTGCCAGGGTCTGAAATGATTCATGTTCAAATCATTTAAAGCCTTGTTTTCAAGCACGGAGTATTTAGGACGTGGCGCTGGTCTAACAAATTGCTCAGAGGTTACTGGTTCTACTGCAACCTTGATTCCCGACAACCTGAAAATTTCGACGGCAAAGTCGTACCAACTACATTGTCCTTCGCAGGTGCCATGATAGGTACCGTAATGATCAGTCTGCATTAAATCAATAATCGCTGCTGCCAGATCGACGGTGCTGGTGGGTGAACCAACCTGGTCATTGACAACGGTCAGTTTGGGGTGCTTTGACGCCAGCTCCAACATGGTCTTGACAAAATTATTACCATCACCATAGAGCCAGGCGGTCCGAATGACAAAATATTTAGGCGTTGTTTCTACAACCGCTTTTTCTCCCGCCGCTTTGCTCTCACCATAAACTGTTTTAGGATCGATTGGATCAGCCTCCACATAGGGCCGCAGTACGCCGTTTAATGAAATCCCGCCGCCGTCAAAAACATAATCGGTGGAAACCTGTACCAGAACAATATCCTGATCCCGGGCGATTTCTGCCAAAGATTTTGGGCCTGCGGCATTAATGGCCATGGCCAGCTCTTTCTGAGTTTCACAACCGTCGACATTGGTCAGTGCCCCGCAATTGACAATCACCGTCGGCTGCTCTTTAGCAATGATCACCGTCATTTTTTCTTTATCGGTAATGTCAAATTCAGGAATATCATACCCAACATGGTCAATCTTTTTTTGCTTGAGCTGCCGGGTTAATTCCCGTCCCAGTTGCCCATTGGAACCTGTTAATAATACTTTCATATTTCACCTTATTTCATCGTTCTTTTAAGTATTTATTTATTCTGATACCTAGCATTTTTTAAGCTGTAACCCATAAAAATTCATTGTCATTATACTTTATATCCCTCGAAAAGTCTATTTTTTTCTAGATTCTTTCAGCTTTTTAAGATTATCCAAATCCGCTAAAACGATCTTTTTGAAGCAATATTTGATTCCACCCGATAATTCAATGTTTTTTTAAGCATATCTATGTTATTATTGAGTGATATGATTTTAGCTCGTGAATCGAAAGGAATCTTTAATGAAAAAGAAAGTAATTTTAGTCATCCTATTTTTGATTGTCTCACTAATAGGCACCGGACTTGTATATGGTTTTAATACCCTTAGTCAAATCAATGAAATGGTGGCCGAACCAAAAATGAATGAGGCCGAATTAAAAGTTAACAATGATCTTGATATTGAAACGATAAATATCGCTGTTTTTGGTGTCGACGGACGCAGCGACATTGATGGAGATCGATCCGATACCATTATGATCCTCTCCATGGATTTCAGAAATGGAAACATTAAGGTTACTTCGGTGATGCGTGACTTACTCGTTCAAATCCCCGAAACCAAGGATACCTACGAAAGTTTCGATAAGATAAACGCCTCCTATGCCTACGGCGGACCTGAGCTGGCTGTTAAGACCCTTAATGAGAATTTTGATTTAAACATCAAGGATTATGTGGTTGTCAATTTTGATGCCATGGTCGATACGGTTGATGCCATCGGCGGGGTCGAAGTCAATGTCCTAAATGAAGATGTTCTCGAATGGACCAATAAGTATATTGATGATGTCAACGATAAGGTTGGCAAGGCGGATCCCTATCTGAAAACAACCGGTGTTCAGACCATAACCGGTGTTCAGGCTCTGGCCTATGCCAGAAACCGTTATAGTGATGATGATTTCCATCGTACCGAACGGCAGCGGGAGGTTGTTGGCCAAATCGCCGACAAAGCCTTTAATATCGATGTGGCCACCGGCATCAGTTTATTAAGTAAGGTTTATCCTTACATTAAAACCACCCTCTCAATCAGCGAGCTTACCACCTATGCTAAAGCCTTTTTAGAATCTCCAGACAAACAATTTTTGGAGTTCCGGCTTCCCACCGATGCCCATGTAACGACCGCCATGATCAATAGCGTCTCTTATGTGGTGCCGACCAGTCTAGCCGATAATGTCATTGCCCTCCACGCCTTTATCTATGGGCCGGCCCAAACAACAACTGACACGACCAACGGGAGTTCAACCGCTACAACAGACAGCACCGATACCGATGGCACCTCAAACGGCAACCGGACGAATGTGACCAGCCCCGTTACCAATTCAGATTCAAGTGCGACCGATAGCACTACCGGAACGACTTCCGGCTCGGCGTCAAGCACCTATAAGGCCTATGTCCCATCCGATCGGGTACAGAAAATAAGCGATGCCATCGCCTACTACGCCGGCAGTAGTTCATCGTCTTCCTACAGTGAACCCACCTCAAGCGAAAGCGACAGCGATTATTCTTATACTGATAATTCGTCCAATTCAAGCACTGAATCCTCAGGCTCATCCGGAAGTTCTGATACCTCGGATTCTTCCAGTACGGATAACAGTTCGTCTGATTCAAACTCCAGCTCAGGGTCAGACTCCAGCTCAGGGTCAGACTCCAGCTCAGGGTCAGACTCCAGCTCAGGATCTGATTCCGACTCCGATTCCAGCTCGGGGTCTGATTCCGGTTCAGACTCTAGCTCAGGATCAGACTCCAGCTCAGGTTTAGATACTGAAGTCGAGAGCGAAGCCAGCGATTAATTTTTACGATTTATACCGAATGACCTTTCCCCTCATAAACAAAAGGGCATCATTTCTGCTTGCAGAAATGATGCCCTTTTTATCAGCCCACATCGAATCATTTTTTTCTAAACTTCGATTAAAGCGGTTACCTGTTTTTTTAACAATTCTTTTTTTGCCACTGCCTCATCGCCGGTTTTTCCGGTTACCGAGAAGTAAACTTTAAGCTTTGGTTCTGTCCCCGAGGGGCGCAAGGCAAACCAGGAGTAATCATCAAAAACAAATTTCAGCACATTCGATCGAGGCAGATCAATTTCAGCTTTTTCCCCTGAAACCACATCATTGCTCACTCCCGCTTGATAATCATTAAAGGCGATCAGCTTGGCATCTGCAAAACCGGGGAAACTGACCTTTCGGAACTTTTCCATGATTTCGGTGATTTTCATTTTTCCCTCAATCCCCTCAAGCGTCAAGGCGACCACATCTTCAATGAAATAACCATGTTTCTCATATAAAGCGTTCAGAGCTTCGTAAAGCGTCTTCCCCTGTTTCTTATAATAAGCCGTCATCTCACAAATGAGAGCCGATGCTACCACGGCGTCCTTATCCCGGGCATAGTTTCCCGCCAGATAGCCATAACTCTCTTCATATCCAAAGGCAAAGGTATAGTCGCCGGTTTTCTCAAAATCGGTCATGCATTCGCCAATATATTTAAAGCCGGTCAGCACATCAAGCACTGCCGCGCCATGCGATTTTGCCACAATCCCGCCCAGTTCACTGGTAACAATTGTTTTAATGACAACCTTATTCTCAGGCAGACTTTTTCGTGTTTTCAGGTAATAATCGACCAGTAAAGCACCGGTTTGATTGCCGGTGAGAATCTCAAACGCGCCTTGGGGATTCCGGCCAACCACTCCCACCCGATCGCCATCGGGATCGGTTCCAATAATGATATCCGCATTTTTTTCTTCGGCCAGTGCTATTGCCAACGAAAACACCGCCGGATCTTCGGGATTTGGGTAAGGAGCAGTAGTAAAGTCACCATCCGGCAACTCCTGTTCAGGAACAACAAATACCTGCTGATAACCCAGCTCTGTTAATACCCGACGAACTGGGGTGTTCCCGGCTCCATGAAGCGGCGTATAGACCACCTTTATTCCACTGTCTGGACTAGGGTAACAAATGGCAGCAACGGCATCTGTAAAGGCATTGTCCATTTTTTCGCCCACCATCATGATAATTTTCTGATTGAGGCCTTCCGCCAAAGACATTATCGGAATATCAAAAACATCCTGAATTTTCCCGATTTCTGCGATTAAAGCATCTGCTGAAGCCGTTACCATCTGCCCACCGTCCGGCCCATAAACCTTATAGCCGTTGTATTCTTTGGGATTATGGGATGCAGTAATAACAATACCACCGGCGGCTTTTAATTCCCGCACTGCAAAAGACAGTTCCGGAGTCGGCCGTAACTCTTCAAAAAGATAGGCCACAACGCCCATTTTACCCAGTACTCCTGCTGCTGTTTCGGCAAATTTTCGGGAGTTATGCCGCGAGTCGTAGGCAATGACCACACCCTTTTCCCAATTCTGAATGTCCTGACGGAGCAGATATTTCCCTAATCCATAGGTTACCTTTGCGACGGTATAAATATTCATCCGATTATTGCCGGCGCCCATTTTCCCCCGCATTCCGCCGGTTCCAAATTCCAAATCGGTGTAAAAGCGATCTTCAATTTCTTTTTCATCGGTAATGGCTTCCAGCTCCGACCAAAGTTCACAATCCAGTTCCGGCTGGTCTAGCCAGTTTTTATATGCTCTTTTATAATCCATTAGTTTCCCTTTCTCCAATCCTTTTGGGGTGATCACACATAATCGAACCGCCCCTAACGATTAGCATTGGCTGTTTATTTCGTGTTTAACAGGCTTTCTAAGTACATTTTAAAGTCACTCCCCAGCTTGTCATCCCGCAAACCATACTCAACGGTAGCCTGTAGAAAGCCAAGCTTGTCGCCCACATCGTAACGTTTACCAATAAAATCATAGGCAAACATTTTTTCGATGGTTGCCAGGGTTTTGAGCCCGTCAGTGAGTTGAATTTCCCCTCCGGCGCCCTTACCGGTGTGCTCCAGCACCTCAAATATTCCCGGGGTGATGATGTACCGCCCTAAAATTGCCATGGTCGATGGCGCTGTACCGATGGCCGGTTTTTCAACCAGATCATTGACCTGATAGACCCGATTCCCAACAGCATCTCCGGAAACGATACCATATTTATTGACCTGGTCCAAAGCGACCTGTTGTACTCCGATGACTGACGCCCCATAAGTATTATAGATGTCAACCATTTGTTTGAGTGCCGGGTTTTTATCATTATAAACAATATCATCCCCCAGTACCACTGCAAAGGGTTCGTCTCCCACAAATTCTTTGGCGCAAAGCACCGCATGTCCCAAACCTTTGGCTTCTTTTTGACGCACTGAAAAGATTTTTGCCATGTTCGTAATCGCTTCGACTTGCTCTAGCGCTGCGGTTTTCCCCCCGGCTTTTAACAACGCTTCCAGTTCTGGCACCTGATCAAAATGGTTGATGATGCTTTCTTTATTCCGTCCATTGATAATCAATATTTCTTCAATGCCCGATGCAACAATTTCTTCAATAATATATTGGATCGTGGGTTTATCCACAATCGGTAGCATTTCTTTGGGTATCGACTTGGTGATCGGTAAAAACCGGGTGCCCAGTCCTGCTGCCGGAATAACCGCTTTACGCACTTTTTTCATCTTATTTTATCTCCTTTTCTGGAATCCCCAGACCTGAATAAACAAAGCCTTTTGGCGGATCTTCACCAAACAGATTTCTGAAATCAAAGAAAAAGCGATCCTTCATGACGCTCAAAACCCGCTCATGATCCATTCCTTTAAATTCCCGCCAGCTGGTGATGAGTACCAGGGCATCAGCTTTCTCGGCGGCATCATAGACATCATGACAGTAGGTAATTTCATCCTTTTCGTTGTGTAATCGCCACTTGGCTTCCTGGCTTCCTTCGGGACAGTAAATTCTTATTTTAGCGCCACCAGTAACCAGGCCCTTAATGATATTAATCGACGGCGCTTCCCGCATGTCGGTGGTTTCCGGTTTGTAAGAAAGACCTAAAATGCCAATTGTTTTTCCTTCCAGATTACCCAAAACCCGTTTAATTTTCTCCACCATTTTGTTCTTTTGTTTTTCATTGGCGAGAATCGCACCCTTGAGCACCATGAAGTCCTCGCCATAGGCTCTGGCAATTTCAACGAGAGCCTTCGAATCTTTGGGTAAGTCACTGCCACCATAACCGGGACCCGCTTCTAAAAAGCCTGGCCCAATCCGCTCGTCCCGACCCATACCATTGGAAACGTCAATGATATTGGCATTGGCATTCTCACAAAGTAAAGCCAACTCATTGATAAAGGAAAGTTTCGTCGCCAGAAAGGCATTCACCCCGTATTTAATCATTTCCGCACTTTGGGGATCGGTAATTACATAATTTTCTTCTCTGACATGAAGGGTATCATATAGCCTTTTTAAGCGTTCTACCGCCTCCAGAGAATCCGATCCGATCACAACCATATCCGGCACCAGACAATCCTTGATCATGGAACCCTTTCGGGCAAAATCCGGATTACTGATGACATCAAAGGGAATCTCAACCTCTCGGTCGTCCAGGGCTTTTTTAATGGTTTGTTGTATGATCTGACAGGTACCGGGGGGAACAGTTGACTTAATCACCACTGTTACATAGGACTCCATATGACTACCGATGCTTTGGGCTATCGGTTTCATAAACCGGAGATCGGGAAAATCACGATCATCCGTCGGCACTTCGCAGGTAATAAAAATGATTTCGCTTTTTTTGATGGCGTTTCGAATATTTGAACTAAAACACAATCGGCCAGTCGATACTGAAGTCGAAACCAACGCCTTTAACCCTGGCTCATAAACAGGCAATTCGCCTTCATTAAGCATATCGATTGTTTCTTCATCTGTGTCAATGCAGCTAATATTGACGTCCGAATCTGATAAAACAGAACCATAGGTAATTCCCAGAATGCCCAGTCCGATAATACAAATATTCATTCCTTATCCTCCGTTTACGATGGTTTTTTTATTGATGATACTCTTTATTTGATTTTTTGCTTCATCGATTGACAAATAAAATTCCTTATTTTTCAACTTAAATTATAGCACAGAACAAGGGTCTTTAAAACTAGCAACCCGATAAAAGCACAAAAAGAAAGCCGGGATTCTAGACGAATCCCGGCTTTCTTTTTGTTATAATTCTTTTTTTGTATTAATACGCGCAATTGCTCTTTTCAAGGCAACTTGAGCTCGGGCGGTATCGTATTTCTCATCTTGAATACGCTTAAGTGCCCGTTCTTTTGCTTCTTCTGCCCGTTTAAGATCAATTTCTTCCGGCCATTCAGCCGCATCGGTTAAAATAATCGTCTCTCTGGGATTAATGGTGGCAACGCCTCCTAAAAGGGTGCCGCATTTTTTCTTCTTATCCGCAAAAATAATATTAAAGGTACCAATAGCCACGGTGGTAGTCAGCGGTGTATGCTCTGCCAGCACAGCCAATTCACCTTCTGATCCCCGGATGACAATACGCTCAATATCATCGTCAAAAAAAATCCCAGTCGGAGCAATGATTTTTAATCTGAACGTTTCAGCCATTAAAACTCACCTCAACTAACCTTTAATTTTTTTTGCTTTTACAATTGCATCTTCAATGGTTCCCACCAATAAGAAGGCATTCTCTGGTAAATCATCATGTTTTCCTTCAAGGATTTCTTTGAAGCCCTTAATGGTTTCACCAATTGTTACATATACACCCGATGTACCGGTAAATTGTTCTGCAACATGAAACGGCTGAGAAAGGAAACGTTCAATTTTACGGGCCCGGGTTACTGTTACTTTATCGGCGTCAGACAATTCGTCCATCCCCAAAATGGCAATAATATCCTGTAACTCTTTATACCGTTGTAAAATTTCCTGAACTTCACGGGCTGTTTCGTAGTGTTCCTGACCTACTATTTTGGGATCAAGAATACGCGACGTCGAATCCAGTGGATCCACCGCGGGATAAATACCTTTTTCTGTAATCGCCCGGTTAAGTACCGTGGTGGCATCCAGATGGGCAAAGGTCGTCGCAGGCGCAGGGTCCGTTAAGTCATCGGCAGGTACATAAACAGCCTGAACCGATGTAATAGATCCCTTGCTGGTGGATGTAATCCGTTCCTGCAACGCACCCATTTCGGTCGCCAGGGTCGGTTGGTAACCAACCGCACTCGGCATCCGGCCAAGCAGTGCCGACACTTCAGAACCCGCCTGGGTAAATCTAAAAATATTATCGATGAACAGCAGAACGTCCTGACCTTCATCGTCCCGGAAATATTCAGCCATGGTCAAACCGGCCAGAGCAATACGCATTCTGGCTCCTGGCGGTTCATTCATCTGACCAAAACAAAGGGATGTTTTATCGATAACCCCAGACTCCATCATTTCGTAGTAAAGGTCATTTCCTTCACGGGTACGTTCACCAACACCAGCAAAAACAGATAAACCACCATGCTGGGTTGCAATATTATTAATTAATTCCTGAATTAGTACAGTCTTACCAACACCGGCACCACCGAAGAGACCAATTTTACCTCCGCGAACGTAAGGACAGATCAAGTCAACAACCTTGATTCCGGTTTCAAACATTTCTGGTTGTGTTTGTTGTTCTTCAAAACTTGGTGGATGACGATGGATTGGGTGCATGGTCACACCGGTTGTATCAAAGGGTTTCCCATCAATGGGTTCACCCAAAACGTTAAACATTCTGCCAAGGGTTGCTTTCCCTACTGGCACTTGAATCGCTGCTCCGGTATCCACAGCTTCCTGGTTTCTAACCAGACCATCTGTCGAGTCCATCGCAATACATCTGACAATATCATCCCCAAGTTGTTGAGCTACCTCAACTACCAGGGTATGTCCATTGAGTTCAATATTTACAGCATTGTTCAATTTTGGCAGTTTGTCTTTTTGAAATTTGATATCGACAACTGGACCAATAACCTGAACAACCTTCCCTATATTTTGGGCCATTCCCTATAACCTCCTTGTGCAAATTAATTTGCACTCATAATTTTCTGTCCCGGCAGGAATTGTGATCCTGCTTTATGCATTTTTATCTCAGTGCTTCCGCTCCGCCGACAATTTCAGAAATTTCCTGAGTAATCGCCGCCTGACGGACACGGTTGTATTTAAGTGTTAAACCATCAATCATCTCATTAGCATTAGTCGTCGCCGATTCCATCGCGGTTCGACGGGCCCCTTGTTCACTGGCAGCACTTTCGATCATTGAACCATAAACCGTACTACTGACAAAATTGGGAATCAAAAGACCGAGCAGTTCTTCCGGTTCCGGTTCATAAGCCATAATCGTCAATTCTGAATCGATCACGGCCACTTCTCCGGCTCCGTCTTTTTCTTCCGGTTTTAAGTCTTCAGCACTAATCGGAAGCAGTTTCATCAACTGTGCATGCTGAGCGATTGTTGAAACAAATTTAGTATAGGCTATATATACTTCATCATAATCGCCATTTTTAAAACCTTCCATTACAACCCCTGTGATTTCTTTTGCATTAAAAAACGTGGGTCGTTCGGAAATTCCAAGATATTCACCCTGGATGTCATAATAACGGTTTCTGAAATGATCGCGGCCACGGGAACCCACCGTATAAATAACAGCATCTTCTTTATTGGCAACATGATCTTCAACCAATTTGGCAACATTCACATTATAGCCACCGGCTAATCCTTTATCCCCAGTTATGACGATATAGGCAACTTTTTTGACTTCACGCTGCTTCATGTAGATATTTCGTGTATTTCCGCTTTTCTCGACAATGCGTCCCATACTTTCAATCATGGCCTCAAAATAAGGGCGACGGCCTTCGGCAAGCTCACGACTTTTTCGCAACTTTGCTGAAGCCACCAATTCCATGGCATGGGTGATTTGCTTGGTACTGTTTACACTTTTTATCCGACGTTTAATATCTTGTACATTTTCTGCCACTCGAAATCACCTCCGCTGACAATCTATACAGATTTACTGAAAACTTTTTTATAAGCCTCAATACATTCTCCAAAAGCTGCGACAACCTCATCTGAAAGGCCGTCCTTCCCTTTAACCTTGATCATAATTTCAGGGTAATTCTTTTGAGCATATTTCATTAGACCTTTTTCAAATTCACGGATATTTTTTACTTCAACGTCCAGCAGGAAGCCGTTCGTTGCCGCAAAAAGAATCAATACCTGTTCTTCAACTTTCATCGGGTCATATTGATCCTGTTTCAGGATTTCAACGATCCGTTCGCCTTTAGCCAACTGGGCTTTGGTCGCATCGTCAAGATCTGATCCAAACTGGGCAAAAGATGCCAACTCCCGATACTGAGCATACTCAATACGAAGCGGTCCGGCAACCTTTTTCATGGCTTTAATCTGAGCGGATCCCCCAACTCGGGATACCGAGATACCAGGGTTAACTGCTGGACGAATACCAGAACGGAAAAGTTCACCTTCAAGGAAGATCTGACCATCTGTAATCGAGATTACATTGGTTGGGATATAGGCCGAAACGTCACCTGCCTGGGTTTCAATGATTGGCAGCGCGGTAATGGATCCACCTGCTTTAAGCTTAGCCGCACGTTCAAGAAGTCGTGAATGCAAATAGAAAACATCCCCTGGATAAGCTTCACGACCTGGCGGACGACGCAGAATCAGGGACATGGCTCGGTAAGCTACCGCATGTTTTGATAAATCATCATAAATAATCAGCACATCTTTTTGTTGTTCATTCATGAAATATTCAGCCATGGTAACTCCAGCGTATGGTGCTAAATATTGCAGTGGTGCCAATTGGGCAGCCCCAGCTGAAAGAATAATGGTATAGTCCATGGCATTATTTTCTTCCAATTGTCCAACGATCTGGGCAACGGTTGATTCTTTTTGGCCAATGGCGACATAAATACAGATAACATCTTCACCTTTTTGGTTAATGATGGTATCAATCGCTAATGCTGTTTTCCCGGTTTGTCTGTCGCCAATGATCAACTCACGTTGTCCACGTCCGATGGGGATCATCGAATCAATCGCTTTGTACCCGGTTTGAATCGGCTGATTAACTGATTCACGTTCAATAACACCCGGTGCTTTAACTTCAACGGGACGACGGAAATCTGTGTTAATCGGGCCTTTCCCATCAATTGGAAAACCCAACGCATTAACAACTCGGCCAATCATGGCGTCGCCGACTGGTACTTCCACAATACGACCGGTACACCGAACGATATCACCTTCAACGATGTCATCATCATAACCAAGAAGAACACAACCAACATTGTCTTCTTCAAGATTGAGTACCATCCCGTAAACCTCGTTAGGGAAAGCTAAAAGCTCGCCTGCCATAGCATTTTCAAGACCATGAACACGGGCAACCCCGTCTCCAACTTGAATGACCGTACCGACATCGACGACTTCAAGCTTATCTTCATAACGCTCAATTTCATTTTTAATAATTTGACTTATTTCCTCTGGTCGGAGATTCAACTTTACTCACCTCTTTTTATTGTAGTCTTAAACTATTCATTTGTGTTTTCATTTGATCTAACTGATTTCTGATACTCCCGTCAATAACCTGGCCCCCAACATAAACCACAGCGCCGCCTAAAATTGATGCATCAATGACATTTTCTAGAATCACTTTTTTACTAAAGCGCTTTGCCAGATTTTCTTCTAGCGCAATCCGAAGGGCTTCGTCCAGGGGTACAACAGTCAATACCCGGGCTTCAACTAAACCTCTATGCTCGTTACACTGAGCTTTAAAGTCATCATAAATTTCAAAAATATTTTCAAATCGACCTTTGTCCACAAGAATCTTCAAGTAATTCTTAACATACTGACTAGAAACAGTTTCGAACACGCGCAGTAAAATCCCTTTTTTTTCATCACTATTCAATGATGGTGTTAAGATGAGATTCAGCAGATTCTTTTCTGATCGAACCAAGTCAACAACACCGGTAAAATCTGCAAGTATTTCTTCAATCTGATTGTGCTCATCAGCCACCAGAAATAGAGCATGGGCATATTTTCTTGCAACTAAACTCATTTAGCTTCCCCTACCTTATCGATAAAGTCCAAAATCATTTTTTCGTGTTGTTTTTGATCCATGGATTCGTGAATTATTTTTTCCGCCGCAAAGAGCGAAAGGTCGACAATGTTAGATTTTACTTCGTTCATTGCCTTGCGTTTTTCGAGTTCAATTTCCTGCATCGCTTTTTCGATGACTAATTTCGCATCCTCATGCGCTTTTTCGATGATCTCGTGTTTTTGAGCCTGCGCTTCCACATTTGCATCCCGGATAATTTCCCGCTCTTTCAAACGGATATCAGCCAGTAAACCTTCATATTCCTGCTTCAGCTTTGCAGCTTCAGCATTTTTTTCACTCGCTCCTGCGATTTCAGCAGAAATATCATCTTGTCTTTTGGCAAGAATATCTTTAACTTTTTCATAAAAGAAATGTTTCAAGATTAAAAAGAAAATAATAAAGTTTACGACCGTTGCCAATAAAACCATTAAGTCTATTCCAACTAAGCCAGCGTATTCAATCATAATGTTATATCCCCCTTTCTAAATTCATCTGCTTTGAAGTATTTCATTACAAAATCACCTATTTAAATAAAGGGATTAGCAAAGAGTAAGATCAGTGCCACGATCAAACCGTAGATCCCTGTTGTTTCAGCAACTGCTGCCCCTAAAAGCATGGTTCTAACGATATCACTTTGTGCTTCTGGCTGACGGCCAACTGCTTCGGCGCCTTTACCGGCTGCAAATCCCTGACCAATCCCAGGTCCTACCCCGGCGATCATTGCGATACCAGCTCCAACAGCTGAAAATGCTTTAATTAAATCGATACCTTCCATTTGTATACGTTCCTCCTTTTATCAATTGATAATTTTATTTTTTTTGTGTGTATTAAATAAATGGGTTTGCAAATAATAAGATTAACGCCACAATCAACCCATAAATACCGGTAGTCTCAGCGACCGCTGCTCCTAAAAGCATGGTTCTGACAATGTCACTTTGAGCTTCCGGCTGACGGCCAACGGCTTCAGCACCTTTACCGGCTGCAAATCCCTGACCAATCCCAGGTCCTACCCCGGCGATCATGGCGATGCCAGCTCCAACAGCCGAAAACGCTTTAATTAAATCGATACCTTCCATAATTATGTTTTCCTCCTTTTAAGTTAACACACAAAACCGATCTTCTATAAGAACGGATTTGCATACATTAAAATTAACGCCACAATCAATGCGTAAATACCAGTTGTTTGAGCAACCGCCTGTCCTAACAGCATAACCCTTAGAATCGAACTCTTCATTTCCGGTCGATTTCCAACCGCTTCGGCACCTTTTCCCGCTGCAAAACCTTGACCGGTTCCCGGTCCAATTCCTGCGACCATCGCAATTCCACAGGCCATGGCTGAAGCAGCCAAAACCCACATACTGCCGGTAGCATTAATAAATGGATTTGCAAATAACAGAATCAATGCGATTACTAATGAAAAAATACCGGATGTTTCTGCAACCGCTGATCCTAAAAGCATGATCATTGTGATATCGTTGGACTTGGTCGGATTTTTTCCAACCGCTTCGGCACCTTTTCCAGCTGCAAACCCTTGCCCGATCCCTGGACCAACTCCAGCAACCATGGCAATGCCGATACCAAGCGCGGAGAAGCTTTTAATAACATCGATAGGTTCAAACTGACTCAAAAACTGTATTACGAACTCTACGATATTCATATCACCAATCATAATTATCCCCCTCCTTTCTCATCAATCCATCGCCATTGAAATAAATACCATGGTTAACATTGTAAAGATAAAACTTTGCAATAATCCAGAGAAAATATCAAAATAAAAATGGAACGGAATCGGAATCACTGCTGCGAAAAACATAAATCCCGTTAATGCCGTGTAAAGCAACGACATGATGATTAAACCACCTAACATGTTTCCGAAAAGACGGAACGATAATGAAACCGGGTTTGCCAATTCTCCGATGATATTAATCGGTAGTAAGAATGGCATTGGCTCAAGGTATCCCTTGAGGTACCCACCCAGGCCTTTTGATTTTAGACCAAAGAACTGGGTCATAAAAAATGTCATCAAAGCCAGGCCAACGGTACAGTTTAAATCGGCTGTCGGAGATCTCAGACCATAGATTCCAGACGTGTTCGAAAACGCGAGAAACATGATTAGCGCCAGCATGTATGGTGCAAATCCCATTTTATCTTTTCCCATCGTTTGTCCGACCAAATTGTCCATAGCCGTGACAATGGTTTCAGCAATGACTTGGGCTTTACCTGGACGTTTTTGCATATTTTTTGTTAAAATAGCACATACCACCAGAATCATCGCCATGATTATCCAGGTGTTCACAAGCGTCTGCGTAATTGGGAGTCCAAAGAGCTCCCCGTAAATTTTTGGGCCTTCCATTGTTTTTTCACCTCATTGTCCAGGCGCTTTAGTTTGTTAAACCGCCTATTGTGTTTTTGGATTTTTTACGCCTTATTAATCAAGACGTTTTTTTTTGATGCTTTTGATACTGTTGTATTGATTAAAACTGAAATCTTCACGGCAACTAAACCAAGGATCACACCGACGATGTTTACCCAGGGATTAATAATTGCCACATATATAACAACACCGGTTAATAGGTATCTCAAAAAATATCTGGTCTGAACATATTTTTGAGCCCTCGCCGATGGCATTTTCATTGCCTTGTCAAAAGTTAATTGCATTAATCTGAAATTGAGGATGCTGTAAGCGCCCCCAAAGAGAACCCCTAACACAAAGAAAAGTGGCTCTTTCGCCAAAAAACCAAATAGCATTAATCCCAGGCAGACGAATCCGCCATCAACCATTATTTTTGTTTCTAAAGATAGGTTCTTAAAAATCTTTATCGTTTTCATCATTTTCCCTTTTTACCTGATCCCGGTATTCTTGAGCACGTTTTTTATCCTGTTCTTTTTCTTCCTCTGTTTTGTTCTCGGCGTCTCTTTTTAGCGCCTTTTCACTCATTCGCAGGGGAATCACATACAAGTTTCTCAGACCGGCCATAACACCCACCACCGCTAAAATAATTACCAGCAGATTGCCCGTATGAAAATAGAAATCAAGAACCTTGCCAATCACAATCATCATCCCCACCGGGACAAGCACTGAGATCCCAATCTGAGAAATCATGGCCAGGTATTTATAAGGCTTTTCCTTTCCTCTTTTCATCACCACTCCAATATATAAGTATTTTTTTGTCGTGAATCTGTCTTTTTTAGTGAATTAGTTTGTTAATAAATCTACAATTCCATTAGAAAGACTAATATTTATCTTTTTTCGTGAAATCTTTTACATATAGTATCACAATTTGATAGACGTGTATATACAGCAATCCGCTTTTTTTGTTATTTTAAATATTTTTTTTCGATCGCGGTAATCCCATCAATACGACGTTGATGACGGCCTCCGGCAAACGCCGTTTCCAACCAGATCTTAACGATCCGCATGGCCAGGCCCTCTCCTAAAACCCGGGCGCCCAACACCAATACATTAGCATTATTGTGTTCTCTTGACATTTCTGCCATAAACTCATTGGTACATAATGCTGCCCGTATTCCCGGCACCTTGTTAACCGCCATGGAAATACCTAAGCCGGTTCCACAGATCGCGATTCCCCGTTCACAGTCGCCAAAGCTGACCGCTTCGCCAACTCGTTCCCCATAAATGGGATAGTCACATGAATCAACGGTATCCGTTCCAAAATCGACCACCTCATGACCCTGCTCAATTAAAAACGGTTTAATGGTTTCTTTTAAACCCAAGCCGCCATGATCCGAACCTATTGCAATTTTCATAATACTTCCTTCCTGTTATATAAAGGTATAGCCAGCCGCTTTATACAGCCGATTAATTAAGGCCAATGTTTCATTATCCAGCGGAATATCCTCCGCATAGATCTTTTCAACCCCAAGCTCATCAAAGGTCCGGAGCCGGGAAAAAAGATTTTTTGACATCTCCCTGGGATCATTTCGGCTTCCCAGCGAAATAATCAGGCCCTCCCGATAACACCCCATCGTTTCATCGCTGGCCAATACCCCAATCGTCATGGGATTTCCCTTGTAGTGAGAAAGTGCTCTGGTGATTTTCTCGCAAATCTCTTCTGACGTTCCCTTAACAACGACCAGATCCCCCTTGGGCGAATAGTGGGTGTATTTCATCCCGGGTGACGCAATCTTTTCCGGCACTACATTTTGGGTCACATTGGTGGAAACTGCGACCTGGCCTAAAACCTCTCGGAGTTCTGCCAGGGTAACATCTCCGGGCCTTAGTACCATCGGCGGTTCGACGGTCATATCGATAACCGTCGATTCCAAACCCAGTTCGGTATCGGACGATAAAATAATACCGTCAACCCGCCCATCCAGGTCCTCAAGCACATGTTTTCCCTGCGTCGGACTGGGGCGGCCGGATCGATTGGCGCTGGGGGCGGCAATCGGGCAACCCGCCATTTTGATAAATGCCTGGGCAATGGGGTGATCCGGAAATCTTACCCCAACCGTATTTAAGCCTCCCGTCACCACAGCGGGAATTGTAACTGCCTTTTCCATGACGATGGTTAGTGGACCGGGCCAAAAAGCCTTCATCAATCGTTCCGCCTTTTCAGGAATCGTGGCAACCAACGGCCCCACTGCATCCAGACTGGCGATGTGAACAATCAGCGGATTATCGTCCGGCCGGCCCTTGGCTTCAAATATTTTTTTGATGGCCAGGGGATTGAAGGCATCTCCCCCCAATCCGTAAACCGTTTCCGTCGGAAAAACAACTGTTCCGCCAGCCTTAATAAAAGCGGCGGCTGTTTCTAAATCACTTAACGCCGCATCGTTAATGTTTTCGATCGTTATTATTTTGCTTTTCATGATTTGTTCCTATTATTCTTAATCCATTTTAACACCGGTTTTTCATTCGGCGTCACTCAACAATTGTTGTTTTAAGGTCCAAAGATTTTGGGATAAATCGACATGATAACCGTGGGGATTCACCATCCGCTTAAATGCCGGCCACAAACTTTCCTTTTCATCTTTTAAGTGCTGCCCAATTTCTGAGATTGTCGGGGATTGATACACACATCTTCCATCAATAAATACCGGCACCAACAATTCCCGAATATAATAGTCGGTGATCATTCGTTTTTTCCAGGTATGAACCGGATGAAAAATAGTCAATGGTTCCGCTTCATTAATGGTTTCATCCGCCAGCGTAATTAAATCCGCCAGGGCCATCCCGTTACTTTTTCCATAAATACGGAAAACTTTCTTGTATCCGGGGTTGGTGATCTTTTCCGGATCATTAGAAACTTTTAACTTTGCTTTGCCGGAAATCACCGCCAGTTTATAAACGCCACCCAAAGCAGGGCAATCATAGGCGGTAATCAACTTAGTGCCGACACCCCAGGAATTAATTTTTGCGCCCTGACTTTTTAAATCTTTGATCAGATGTTCATCCAGATCTGACGATGCCACAATTCCGGCATCTTTAAGGCCCGCATCATCCAGCATTTTTCTGGCTTCAATGCTAAAATAAGCCAAATCGCCGGAATCAATTCGAATCCCATATCGTCCGGTAATCCCGCCCGTAGCCAGCGCTTTTTTAAACACCTTAATGGCATTGGGGACGCCTTTTTCCAGAGTATTATAGGTATCGACTAAAAGGATGGCATTGTCTGGATTGTACTTAACATATTTCTCAAAGGCTTCCAGTTCGGTATCATAGCTTAAAATAAAACTATGACTCATGGTTCCCATTGCCGGGCGATTAAGCATCGCTTCAGTTTCCACCACACTGGTTCCGGTACAGCCACCGATGACAGCGGCTCGAGCGCCATAATAACCGGCTTCTGTTCCGTGGGCCCGGCGCAAACCAAACTCCATGACGACATCCCCACGGGCTTCTTCTATAATCCGGGATGCCTTGGTGGCGATGAGGGTTTGATGATTGATAATACTGAGAATCGTGGTTTCCACAATCTGGGCCTGAATCAGCGGCGCCTTGACCCGAATAATCGGTTCCATCGGAAATACAATACTGCCTTCCGGAATGGCAAATATTTCTCCTTCGAATTTAAAATTCTCCAGATAGGTTAAAAAAATGGGTGAAAATTCAGGATGATTCTTTTTTAGTAATACCGTATCTTCCCGTGTAAACCGGATCCCATTGATATACTCAACAACCTGTTCCAACCCGGCAACAACTGTATAACCACCCTGAAACGGGTTATTTCTAATAAAAACATCAAAAACGGCTTCTTCATTTTCCTTACCATCTTGAACGTATACATTTCCCATGGTAAATTGGTATAAATCCGTTGCAAGCTGAAGCTTTCGGTCAAATTGCATACTAAATTCTCCTTCTTTTCACATTGCATATTATTCTACCACTTTATTAGAGTAAAATACAAACTTTTTCAATATAAATATTTGCATGTTGTTCCCGATTTTTCCCGTTTTTATCCATTTTTCGACTGAATTCGTTTGCTAATAATCGCCTTGTTAATAAATATACAATCACGATAACAAATTCTTGCTGTCAATTGTGGCAAAAAAAAGAAATGCTCTCGCATTTCATATTTTTTTACGATTAATTTTGCTAATCAACTACAGCTATCGCAATCACCTGAGCAGTCACTGTCATCACAGTCACTTTTTTTGACTTCATCAGAAAATCCGAATAAAACTGTTTGGCCCCGTTTTTCCCGCTCTGCATAAATTTCTAAATCACTCCAGGGAAGTCCCGCCCATTTTGCTAAAGCCAAATCTGTTGGATATTTTCCCAGCATTTCAATTTTGCCCGCCACAATCGTAATCGGCAGACAGTCAATGCCTTTCGTGGCAATCGCTTCCTTTACCACAAAGCTATCCATAAATGCCGGCATATCGTCGATGACGTTATATCGCGACACCGAAACACCGCGTTCTCGTAAATCCTTTACCATTCGCTCAATTCGAATCAAATCTGCTTCAATCATCGGGTCGCAAACGCCACTGGCGCAGCCCGCCGGTTCGTATATTTCTACTTTTTTCATTATTGCCTCCTACGATTATTTTTTATTTAAGGTTGATTTACCCGAACCATTCACTCCGAGAAAAACCGCCATATTAAGGATGTTTTTAATTTCAACATCTCGCAGTACTTTGTAATTTTTTATTTTTATGGATTCGATTTTCATTTAGTCAGCCTCACTGTAATCACTTCTCTATTTCATACGTCTTTATTATAGCAGATATCCCGGGCTTCATCAATTTTTTTAACTAATCGCTGAAACCGATCGGCGCGAGGTACTGAGGTTGTTGATGATGATTATTATACGTTAATTAATTAGTGAGAGGCCGGTACGCACACGACATCATTCAACCACTTGCCATTTGGCCGCATCGTTAAGTTCTTCTTTGAAAGATGTCCACGTCATATGATTAAGACTTGTCATGCTGAAGCTTTCACGACTATCATTGAAAGGATGTTTGACAATATATTCATACCATTTGCCGTTTTCATGATTGAAAACCAGATTCGTTGCCCATAAATTCGTCCCCGTGGTATCTTTAGCCGGATTGGAATAGATTATGGATTCTTTCCAATTATTTCCAAAAAAGTAGGCCTGTACCCGTAAATCTGAAGAACTTTTTTGATACGTGGTTTTACTCAATACCGTCTGAGGCATTAATTCCCACTCCCCACCATTTTCTTTTAGTATTTTTGCCCGAAACGTATCATTTGAAAAATTGCTATTCGTGATCCCCAAATATTTTCGTATTTCTTCGTCTGACATGTCTTTAATCTTATCTAAAAGCACTAGCGTGTCAAGATAAAGTCTGCCATCAGCAACCGTTGTGTGTTCTGAGCAGTACATTACCCCCACAGCGTGATCCTCGCTTTCATAGTAGGAATACCCATAACAAACACCGCCTCCGGGGCACAGATGAGCTTCGTCGCCATAATTTTCTTCTGTAAAAGCATTAATATTCAAGCCTGGCGTAATCCGGGATTGGGTTTCAAAGAGCCGAACAATATCCTTGCGCTGGGTGTCGCACAAAGATTCCTGTGAATGGCTGACAAAGCCCAGCATCGTCGGAATAGCAAAGGCTGCCAGAACAGCTAGAATAACCAGAACGACGATGATTTCGGTCAAGGTAAAGCCTTTTTTATTATTCATCACACACCTCATTGTTTCGCATCGCTTTGACTATTTATTATTAACAGGCATCTCAATATTGAAGTAAACTTTTAGTTAACCAGCGTGATCACAAGATAACCTTTCTTATCGATACCATTAAGTTGGGTGTTTAGGATAGCGCCTTTGATATTGTTCATTACAATACCACCCTTTAAAACAGACATCTCATGTTTCGGTACGATTTCGTAATTCATGGTATTACCATTGCTAACACTGAAGCTAATCTCCGTGATCTGATCAGTTTTATATTCATCTCCATTAATCACTTCAACACATTCGCCTTTTTCATTAAAACCAATACCGTAAAAAGCCCCTACACCCGGCTTGCTTGTCTCTATCTTAATATCAGTTGCTGTGGCTATAGCATTCTGCAATTCGGTTTCTATATTCGTAATACTCTTTTGTTTATAAGAAATATCACCACCACGAGTATAAATCTTTTGTGACATGAGGAAAACAGAAATTACCGCCACCATCAGAATCCCGGTGATGAGCAGTCCTGCTATTACTTCAATCAGCGTGAAACCTTTTTTTGATCTGAAGCGATCTATTTTTTTCATACTGTGACACCGCCCTTTTTAGTATAGGCTTTTAGATCCACATATGATTCATCATTATTATAATAAATCCGAACTTGAATCGTATAGACAGGATAGTCTACAGGATTTTCATTGACCATTTTTCGGACTTTATCCTCTTCGACAATATATTGCTTTCGAGAATCTTTTCCGGACGGAGGGTTTAATATTGTTTTAGGGTCTGCAAAACTAGCCATTTTTATTGCATCCCCCGTTGATAAACTAGACGGATCTTTATTCTCTGACAATTGGGTCATAATTGAATCAATCAAATCCTGAGCCTGAGCCGATTCATTGTTTTTCGAATCGCTGAATACCACCATCTTCTGCCCATATAAAAGGGCACCAAGAATAGTGATCAGAATGATGGCAATAATAGCTGTGGTAGCCACCGTTTCTATCAGGGTAACACCAGTCTGGTTTCTAACTATCCTTTTCATGATGTCCTCCTTAATAATACTTTTCCGTTGCTGGATAAAGAATGACCGCTCCTTCTGTTACTGATACGGAACTTCCACCGGTACCGCCTCCGGTTCCCGAACCACTTCCAGAGCCACCACCTGAGCCACTGCCTCCAGAGCCAGGTGATGGATCGGACCAACTCGGTGATACGTAAGCAGTTGGTATCAAATCATAAAGCCACCGATAAGGTTCCACGACCCCGACTCTTGGAAAGTCTCCACTGATGCCACTATACTTGCCCGCTGCAATAGGTTTTGACCAATTAGTGATCGTCTGCTTCAGATACAAGTTTGTATTCACCTGACCACTTTTTCCCAGATAGACAAAACCACGATAGTCATCTGTATTGAAACGTCGAATATTTATTGAGTCGGCATCCAGATAGATATTATTTGATTCAATACGAAGCTTGTAGCTATTCCAATTTCCATCCAGATCAAATATCCCACCATTAAATACGACATTATCCGCATCCTTGATTATAACATCACCATTAAACTGTTTATAGGTGTTTTTAAATCGAACAAAATTTGAAGAGATCAAAGCCGTACAATTTTGATCTAACTCTAAACCATCAAATATGCAATAAGCTAAATTTGTCATATTTAGTTTTAAACTATGGGTTGAAATTGAAGGTGGTTTAACATAACCACAAATCATGACATTGTTATTTTTGCCCTGTGCACCGGTCACTGTCAATTCTGTTGCGTTTTCTAAATTCATATCCCCGGTTTCCAGGTAGTTAATATTCTCAAACTCTAGCTTTGCACCTGAACTCTGCGTCGTTATATTGCCTATCATAATCTGGCTATTAGCTGCTCCTGCCAGGTGGACTCCCGATCCACTTCCCACGTTTATGTCACCCGACTGAAAATACTCTAGATTATTGCAGTTAAACAAAGAATTACTGGCAAGAATCTGTATGTTTTTATCAATCCAGATGTTCTCACAATTAGTTTCAATTGTTGTTCCACTTGCCATCTTAACAGTTCCTGCGATTACAATATTATCCGCATGGATAATTAGTTGCGAATTTGCTGACTCCAGTTCTAGATCACCCTTGATAAAGAGCGTTTTACACCTTATCTCCAAGACACTTTTGTCGCCAATTTTTAGATCTTTTTCAAAAACCACCTTATCCGCATTATACTGATTTAAACCTTTATTTTTTTGATAATAGTCTTGTTTAAATCTCATCTCACCACTAGCCGTAATGTTGAAATTCGAAACTGAACTATCACTATCCGTAAATTTAGTCGGAAATTTTTCTGAAATAAGAATGTTTTTCCCAAACATATTAAGGGTTCTTCCATTGACCCATTCAAATTTTTTTTCAATTTCTAAATCTTTAGCCGGGTAACTAATATTTAATTCTAATTTTCCGTTTTCGTCAATATCTTCCTTATCATTTCCGTGACCTTGAACATTGGCCTTTAATTTATCATTTCCAGTTGCATTAATCTGAACCTTTGCATAATTTCCAATAACAGGGGTATCAATCGGCTTTTCCGGTTCTGAGCCTCCCGGATTTTGCGTTTCAGTCTTAGAAGCCGGATCATAGGAAAAAGAAATTGTGTAATCAAGCTTACGTCTTAAATTTTCTGTCTCAACCATGAATTTAAACAGATTGCCTGTTTCCTCGACCTGTAATTCACCGACCTTTTCTCCTGCACTAGTGTTTTCCGAAAGCGTTTCGGATACATTTTTTTTATCTCCATGAATTGAAGATGAAGCCTTAAGTCGATTAAAAGCAATTTCTCTCCGTGCTTCCAGAGCATCAATGTCATTTCTTAGACGAAGCACTTCGGTAGAGTTTTCTGATTCAACTGCCGTTTTATAGTCCTGATATTTCTGATAAAGTTCTACGTTGATTGCATTAAGGTTTTTGATCCGGCTGTCGATCTCAATCTTCCCATACTCAATCACCGACTTGGCGTCAATATAGGCCTGCCGGCTCTCAACCGTTTCCTGAGTAAAAGTAAAATCGCTGTTAGCGACCGCAAGCAGGGAGGCGACCATGATCATGATAATCATACCGATAATTAGAACAAACGCCAGGGAACTGCCTTGTTGATTCTTTAGTTTTTCTATTATTCTAATACCCACGATCACCCTCCACCCAATTCTATGGTTCATATTTCGAAATGCCTTATCTTACTGAATTTTCTACTGATTACCTATCTTGTACAATATGCTCTTCTTTTGTAATGCTTATTTTTCAACCATATAAACCGTAAATGTCACATTAATGCTAATATTCCCGCCGTTTAATTGAGCGGTGGTGTTTGTGGTAGACGTTGTTCCTGCCGTTGTCGCTGCTGCTTCCGGGGCAATTGCAAAGGTCGATACAATCATATCCGGTCGGGCTGCCACCGCATCCAGTAAGCGATAAAAGTTTGTTTGTGTTCCAGTGAGCTCCATATTCACCACCCCAGCCCAGGTTTCTGGCCCTTCTCCGCTTATTGCTGCATCAGCACTTTCAGTGGTTGTGTCCGTGGTTGCATCAGCACTTTCAGTGGTTGTGTCCGTGGTTGCATCAGTACTTGCCGTCGTATCTAGTGTCGTATCTTCGGTCCCCACTGATGCCGACGGCTGTTCATCCGATGTGTAGGCCGTAAATGTCGCCACCCGAGCCAACTCATTACTTTCAATCGCCAACACCTTGGGAGATAGACTGTAATCCAGACTCAACTGGGTTAGTAGCATATCCAACCCTTCATTGGTCAGCTTCGGTTGGAAAGGCGCTTTTAAAGTGGCCAGACTGGCCGTGGCATCATCCCGGGTTTGCATCGTGGACGGGATGGCATCAATTGCCATTTCTATCGATTCTTTTGTGAACTGGGCCTCCGTTACCTGATCGTTAACCACCTGAAAACTGCTAAAGCTTGGCAAAATTACAAAATAGATACCGAAAAATCCAATCAGAAAACAACCTAAAGTATAAATTAGCAATTTTTCTCTTTTGGTCAGTTTTTTCATTGGCTATTACCTGCTTTCAGATAGGCAACGGCGGCAAATCCGTATCCCTTGGTTGTTGACGTCGTTGTTGTCGTGGTGCTTGTTTGTGTCAAGATCTCAGCATAACCGGTGTATTCCACCTGGGTAAAGTACCCGGTGCTTTTTAACCGTTCAATATAACGTGCAGCTTCCTTTTCGTTGTCGGCGATCGCAATAATCTGGAGCGCTCCAGTGGTTCCATCATAATCCAGAGAATTAAGATCGATCACATTATTCCCCTGGGTCGCAATGTTGTTCATCATCACCGATACTAAATCAGGATTGCTGCTAATCGCGGCATTGATGGCTTCAACTCGTGAAACTTCTGTCTGTAATCCACTGACCTCATCGGTTAATGCTTTGGCCTGCAAATATTCGGCCTGGTTGTTGGTATCACTGATATAAGCATTTATTTCTTCCAGCTCTTTCTGAGCACGGTATTTAAGTCCAAAAAAGACCCCAAAAACAATTAGGCAGATCAGGATCATAGCAGCAGGAAGAATTAACGCCTTATATTCAAAAGGCAGTTCTTTTTTAACCACACTGCTCTTTTTAAAGGCGACAAAAAGATTGATCGGTTTTGTTCCGGCAAAAAAACCGGCAATGGGATAAATAAAGCGCCCAAAATCGAAGGACTCATCCATCACAAAGCCATTTTTTATATTGGGGGTCTGAGGTATATTAAAAAGATTGAGATCCGGATCAAAATTAAGTGCCCGAAGGCCGCTTAGTTCATACTCATCCAACCCGGCATAAAGGCTCATATTCAGGGTATGTTCGGATTTCTGTGATTTGTTAAACTGGATCAGCGATGACAGCTTGCCAAAGAGTTCATCGGCAAAGGCATCAGTCCCTCGTTCAGCAAGCAACCGGGAGCGATTGGAAAAAATATAAATGCCGTTTTCAAATAACAGCGATACCAGGTTTTTCCCATCCAGAATATTAAGTGCAAAGGTCATGCCCTTGTAGTCTTTGGTTGCCGATACATATTGAATCAGCGTGTTAAGCCCCACATCGATGCTCTTGATCTGAATTTTCAAACTGGCAAACAAGGTAATGTAAGACTCCAACACCCGTTTTTCAACGCCGCAACCAAAGATATTATTACCAGTCACTCCAGGTATGTGGGCATAATCCACCACCAGGTCATCATAGTTACCGGCCGAATCATCAAATTCAGCGGCAGCCAGGGCGGCTAGTTCTTTGGGTTTGAGTTTGGGAACCGCCACCGTTTTTGTGGCAATCAAACTGCTGTCGATGACCAGTTTCATATTTTTAAACAGTTTGGGATTCTCTTTTCGTGCTGCAACAATCGACTCTCTTACCGCTTCTTCATTGGTAATGACGCCATTGATCAGCGCTCCGGTCTCCACCGGCAATAGTTTGAAATTAGATATGTTAAGACGTCCACCCTTAATGGTCCCCTGGAGGACTTGGATACCATCATTTGAAAAATAGACAACTGTCTGCATATAAAGCCTTCCTATCCGATATTTTGATACAAGCTCATAATTGGGAGCATCACCGATAACATGATACCGCCGACAATTACAGCCATAATAATGATCATAATGGGTTCAATAAAGGTCACCAGCCGGGTGGTCGCCATTTCCGCTTCATAGTCAAAGGAGTCCGCCACTGATTCTAGCATATCATCCAGATTTCCGGATTCTTCGCCAATATAGATCGTGGATACCAGCTTGGCGTCAAACCCTTCAATGGTTTGGATCGACGCTGAAAGCGGCTCCCCATTGCGTACCTGCTCAATGGCATGAGGAAACTGCGATTGCAAGTAGGTGTTCCCGATGGTATCCCCGCTGATGGTCAGGGCGTTGATCATCGCCAAACCGCTGGAATATAGTGAACTTAGGGTTCTGGCAAAACGGGCAGTGTAAATAATCTTCATCAGCTTGCCGATCTGGGGGATTTTTAATTTAAACTGATCCAAGGCTTTTTTGACACTGGGGACTGTTATCAGAAAGCTTCCCAACACAATTAAAATCAATGTTCCAATAAGATAAATATACCAATAGGTGGTCATCGAATTACTGATATTTATCATTAACTGCGTAATCGCCGGCAATTCAATGCCTTCAAAGAGGGTAAAAAACTGGGGTAAAATCAAGGTAAAAATCAGAATCACAACCATGATCGTGATAAAAAATAAAATGATCGGGTAGGTCATCGCACTTTTAATTTTCCCCCGGAGCTTATGTTCCTTCTCATAGTGATCGGCCATCTTTCGGGCTGTTCCCTCCATCTGACCACTGGCTTCCCCAGATTTATACATATTGATCAGCAGCTCGGGAAAGGAGCCGCCGGTTGCTTCCATGGCATAAGACAGGGTATTCCCCCGTTGGATTTCCTGATACAGGATACCGTAAACTTTTTTGATCGGCGGTTTAATATCACGTTCTTCCATAATCTTAATCGCCCGGATCATGGTGATACCCGAAGCCAACATCCCGGAAATCTGTCTGGAAAAGTCCGACAATTCCATTGGTTTTAGTTTATAAACCTTATGATGTTCCGAAACTTCGGTTATTTTTAAGGCAAATTCATTATTCTGCCGCAGCGTTCGTCGAACCAAATCCGGACTTGCGGCTTCCATGGTACCCTTTACCATTTGAGACTGTAAATTTTTGGCAGTGTATTTATAAACAGGCATAGGCCCTCCGTTTTTGACTTTAGCTCAAGCGATTATAACCCGAACAGGTTAAAATACCACTGTATTATTATATCACCAAATAGTAATGCTGTCATGATTCCGATGCACAAATATGGGCCGAAGGCCATGTGTTTATCCTTAGTTTTTCTGGCCAGCAGCGTAACTGCAACTGTGCCCCCAAGGATCAGGCCAATAAAGGCTGCCAGCAAAGTATTTTCCCAGCCCAACAGAAATCCGGCGACCCCCATCAGCTTAATATCCCCACCGCCAAAGGCATCGGCGATAAAAAAAGCCAGGACCAACATCGGCAGACTAATCACTCCCATGCCAATCACCCGGGAAAGGAGCCCGATCTGAGGGAAAAAGAAAAAGCTGAGTAAAGCCGGTGCCATCAGCGCAATCACGAGACCATTGGGAATGGTCATGGTATCAAAATCAATCATGGTAATACAGATTAAAATGGCCCCTGCCGAGAATACTACCAGCCACTGAAAGGATAGACCATAAACTGCAAAAATCAGGATTGCCATCAGCCCGGTAAAGAGTTCAACTAACGGATAGCGGATGGAAATCGGTTCGCCGCAATCAGCACATTTCCCCCGGAGCCAGAGATAACTGAACACCGGCACATTATGATAGCCTTTGATCTGGGCCTGACAATGGGGACAGAAAGAACGGCCTTTGGCAAAGGAAATTTCTTTGGGCACCCGGTAGATGACGACGTTAAGAAAGCTGCCGATAACGATGCCGACAACAAAGATATAAAGATAAAGGATGAAGTTGATGAATGCGACCATAGACCGTTATCCTTTCTGATAGATACTAACCGCTATTTTTCTTTACTGGCAACCAGCTCCCCGGGAGCGTATCGGGTGACCAGACCGCCCCGGGTATAGACAATATAATCGATGGCGGCGTCGCGGTTTTCGTCGATGACGGTGATAACCGCAGCCTGATTGACCTCTGCACCGATATAATCAATAAGATCCGCCTGTACTGGCACATGGTAGTTGCCGGAAGCCGCAAATTCGATGGCTTTAGCCTGGGCGGCCAGGTACACCAGCCGGCTGTTGGCTGCGTAGGTGGTATTCTGAATGCTTAAGACCAGACCGCCGATGATAACAACGACAAAAAAAAGGATCACCGATACCGCCAAGGAAAAGCCCCGGCTGAAGCGGATCGGTTCTGGACTGGTGGGAGCAAACTGATAATTTTTAATTGGGTACACGGTTTACCTCCCGGGATTGTGAGATGCAAAGCTTAGCATTTGAAAGTTATATATTAGTAGTAACAAAACAGATTAATTTTACCATTTAATTTAAAGGATTGGCTTAAGGCGAGGTAAAATTGTTATAATTTTTTGTTCATGCCCTGATATTTAAAACTTGCATTTTTATGGTTTCTAAGAACTATCTGAGCATGCCTGATATAAGTAAATTACTGCTTGGGATGATCTACCTGAAATAAAAAATCTCCCCATCCCCGCAAACCCGATGACAGGTTTGCGCCTGGGATAGAGAGCAATCACTCTATGACGCATAGGGTAATGAAGCTTTATTATGTCAGTACTATTAATTCAATTTTTTTACTGAGGCATTTCCGTCTTTTATCGTAACTTGATAGCCACCTTTTGAATAAACCAGTGTCGTTACTTTCGCTTTATTAGTGGTACTCACTAAACTACTGCTATCACTAGCACTTAAAGTAATTGCCCAATATGCATAACCCCTATTTAAGCCATCTGTTGTATTATATGTTGAGTCTTCCTGCTCTACGGCATTTAAATCTCCTTTAAGATATGACCACATTTGCATACTTGCACTCTGTTCAAGCGATGGACTACCAACTGGCGGAGTTAATTTTACGGCTTTAACTGCTCCAGAGCCCAAAGCTGTCTGCAACTGACTAGGAGTCAATCCACCTTTAGCCGTCATTTCTGTTGCAGTTGCCTGTGCTGCTACATACACTTCTCTCGCTTCGGCAATATAAGATTTTCCTTTAGCGTCACCCACAAATCCCAACATCGTCGGAATCGTAAACGCCGCCAAAATCGCCAAGATCACCAACACCACAATAATTTCCACCAGAGTAAACCCTTTTCTGCTTTTCCGTATCTTGTTAATTAATTCCATTTTTCGCTCCTTATTCTTTTATTTTAAGCTCTATATAATCATCTGCGCCTGAAGATGATTTATATACCGTATCGGTTATTAACTGCGAACAATTATCTCACAGTTCTCATTTTTTGGCCTTAATCCAACCCATTTCGGGGTCAAAAAAAGCCGCACTCTCACCGTGCGGCAACTGGCTGTCGTATCATGATGGATTTTTTGTCACACCCACTGATTTAGACCCTATAGCTTTGCGTCCCAGAGTTTCCTCTGTTTTGCCTTTTTCATCGTCTTTAATTCTATTTAATCGTAGTCTACGCCGGAATAAAAGTCAAGTTAAAATTTTACATTTTCGTGACATTTTACTGCATTTTTTGTGACATGTCTATTTATGGTATAAAAAAAGCCACACCTGGTGTGGCAGCTGGCTGTCATATTATCTTGTGTCTTTTCAACTGCTTAAAAATTACACAACGATAACTTAGACCCTGAAGCTTTGCGTCCCAGTCTTTCGTCTGGTATGCTATTTACTCTCATATCTTAATTGTTGTTCGACTAAAAGTCAAGCAAATTACACGGTAAATTGTTTTTATTTGCGTCTTAGTTAGTTAAGGGTTTATTTGTTTTGGTATTGCGTTCGGGTTAATAAAAGACAGCGTTCGGGCGGTTACTAACCGCCCCGACAGTCTTGATCTACGTTGGTTCTTGGAATTGAGGTCTTGCAAATTTTCAGTGTTTTTTCAGGCGCTTGATAACCGCTCCTACGAACCGAATTCAGACGATTTTAAGCTATCGTCCAAAATACTGGTTAAACTCCTGCTTGTCGCTGGCCCATTCCAAACCGACCTCGTAGGTGATTTTCTGGTCCCGGACCAGCATCGCCAAGTCCGCATTCAGGGTTTTCATGCCGTCCCGGCCGCCGGTTTGCATCACGGAGGCCAGTTGGTGGGTTTTATTTTCGCGGATCAGGTTCAGCACCGCATCGGTGCCGATCAGCACCTCCAGGGCAGCCATCCGGCCCTCACCGGAAGCCAGGGGCACCAGTTGCTGGGTGACGACCCCTTTTAAAATACTGGACAGCTGGGTGCGGATCTGCTGCTGGCTGTGGGGCGGAAAGACGTCAATGATCCGGTCAATGGTATTGGCGGCACCGATGGTGTGGAGGGTGGACAAGACCAGATGGCCGGTTTCGGCGGCAGTGACGGCGGCGGAAACGGTTTCGTAGTCCCGCATTTCGCCGACCAGAATGACATCCGGGTCCTCCCGCAGCGACGACCGCAGCGCCGCGGCAAAAGAACTGGCATCGACCCCGATTTCGCGCTGATGAACAATGCTGCGCTTATGTTCGTGCTTGTACTCCACCGGGTCTTCAATGGTTAAAATATGGACCGCCCGATTGGTGTTGATGTAGTCAATCATCGAGGCCAGGGTGGTGGATTTCCCGCTGCCAGTGGGACCGGTGATTAAAATCAGTCCCCGTGGCTCACTGGCTAACTTCCGAATAATCGGCGGCAGTTTGAGGTCTTCAAAACTGGGAATGGTATCGTTAAGCAAACGGATGGCAGCAGCATAACTGCCCTGCTGTTTATAGATATTGACCCGCTGCCTTAGCCCTTCTGGGGTGACATGGCAAAAATCCAGATCGGTACCGGACTCCAGACTCTCCCGTTCAATCGGAGTCAACAAGCTAAAAATCAGGTTTTCAATCATTTGCGGATTATGTTCAAAGTCGCTTTGATAAAGCTTACCATTTTTTCTGAAAACCGGTGGCAGCTCCCGGGATAAATGAATATCCGAACAATCATTGCGGCGGCCATAATTAACCAGCTCTAAAAAATTTGTCATCTTGCTTCTCCCTATTCGACGTAATATGATAATTTAAGAAATTCTTCCATCGAGGTAATCCCCTGGATCGTCAGATTAGAGACACTTTTTCGCAAGGGGATCAGCCGCTCGGTTTCTTCCACATAGCTGTAAATATTCTCAATCGGTTCCCTTCGGGAAATCATAGCCCGAATGGTTTTATCGATGGCCAGAATTTCATGGATAGCCGTTCGGCCTTTGTAACCGGTATTGTTGCACATGTGGCAGCCGCGGCCCCGATACAAGGTGGTCAGCCGGGGTTCCCCCAGCAGGTCTTTCTCAATCTCGGTCGCCGCATAGGCTTCCCGGCAATTGGGGCAGATTTTTTTGACCAGTCGCTGGGCTACTACCCCGGTTAATGAGTTGGCCACCATATAAGGCTCAACGCCCATATCCTGGAGTCGCACCACGGCCGATACCGCGTCATTGGTATGGAGGGTAGACAACACCAGATGACCGGTGATGGCGGAACGCACAGCAATGGAAGCCGTCTCGGAGTCCCGGGTTTCACCAACCATGATGATATCCGGATCCTGACGCAGAATCGAACGCAGACCCACGTCAAAGGTCAGTCCCGCCAGAATATTCACCTGAGTTTGATTGATCTTGGGCAGGTTCCGCTCCACCGGATCTTCGATGGTAGCGATATTAACATTCCGCTGACTGAGCATTTCTAAAATCATGTACAGGGTGGTGGTTTTGCCGCTACCGGTCGGACCCGTGATATAAACCACCCCATGGGGGCTTTGAAGCATTTGAAGGATTTTCTGATAATCCCCATCATTCATTCCAAATTGACCGGCATGATCAAGTGGTACATTCATGCTTAAAAAACGCATCACCATTTTTTCGCCATAAACGGTAGGGATACTGGAACTCCTGACATTCATTTCAACACCATCGATACGAATCCGGAAATGGCCATCCTGGGGGACCCGGCGTTCGGCGATATCCAGGTTTGACAGGATCTTAATACGGGCAATCAGGGACTGATGGAGATTATTAGCCAGAGTCAGGTAATCAACAATCAGGCCGTCAATTCGTAGCCGAATAATGGTTTCTTTTTCAAAGGGTTCAATATGAATATCACTGGCCCCGGCATTATGTCCTTTTAACAAAACCGAATTGACCAAATTGACAATCGGGGCGTCTCCCTCATTGGTAAGAATGTCCTCCACAAAAGACAAACTACTGCCTTCAACCGTCTTATTGGCGGCTTTGGCGGCTTTTTTTGCTTCAATTTCGGTATAAGTTTTTCGGATTGTCTCAAGAATCACTTCGCGGGTGGCCAGAACAACATCAATGTTCATATTGGTAATCAGCCGTAGATCTTCAATGGCATAAAAATCCAAAGGATCATTCATCGCCACCACCAGGTGATTGTTCTCTTCGGCAATCGGGATCAGCGTATACTTAAAGGCAATATTCTGAGGGATTTTTCCCGCCGCATCCAAATCGATAACGGTATCCTTTAAATCCAACACCAGTACATTCAGGCGCTTAGACAAGGCCTCCAACAACTGAGACTCGGTAACGTAACCATAATCAACCAGAATCGCCCCCAGCCGTTTACTTTTATCCACCTTCTGATAAGCCAGGGCTTCTTGAAGCTGTTCTTCCTTAATAAATCCGGCGTTTATTAAAATATCACCAATTCGAATATTTTTAGTTTCCATTCTTTCCTTCTTCCCCAAAAATCACTTGCTTTAAAAAAATTTGCTTTTCAAATTCATGTACGGACATCGGTTTCCCAAAAAAGTAGCCCTGGATAATATCGCAGCCGAGTTTTCTTAACATTTCTACCTCTTCTTTTGTTTCAATCCCTTCGGCAACCACCGTCATCCCCAGTTTTTTAATCATATCAATGGTGGATTCCACCACGATATGGTTTTGCTCGCGATTGATGCGGCTGTTGAAAAAGCCCTGATCCATCTTAATCACGTCCAAAGGTAAATTTCCCAACAGGTTGATCGAAGAATAACCGGATCCAAAATCGTCCATGGACATTTTAAAGCCATAGTTCCGAAAGGCTTGCCCAATCTCAATCATCCGATCGACATCTTCAAAAATACTGGATTCGGTGAGCTCAATTTCAAGCTGCCCCCGATGAATTCGGTACTGGTTGGTAATGCTTAGAACCCGTTCAATAAAATCAATCTGATTGAGATTTTTTCGAGAAATATTGACTGAGATCGATATGTCTGGATGTTTTTTGGCTTCCCAGCTTTTTAAGACTTTACACACCTCTTCTAACATAAACATATCCAATTTTCTAATAAACCCGGTTTGTTCAAAAATAGGAATAAATTCCCCCGGAGAGATCAGCCCTTTTTGAGGATGCCGCCACCGCACCAATGCTTCACCCCCGCAATAGCTATTGGTATGGAGATTATACTTGGGTTGGAGATACATTTCAAACTGATTGTTTTCCAGTGCATCTTCCATCTGATCGATAATTTCTTTTTCATCCCCAATTTTTTTACGGAAGGCATCTGAATAGAAAAACCAATGATGATTATCAGCGGTTTTAGCCGCAATCCGCGCCATGTTGGCCTTTTCTCTGATTTTTTCGAGGTTGCCCTTTTTATCTTCAATAATATAGATGCCAAAATGACAGGAGATCCGTTCCTTAATACCAATGGCTTCTCTTTCAACGTTAAGGACGCGAATAAATTCTTTAATCCGCCGGGTTATTTTATCCCGCTCATCACAAAGACAGAGAATCGCAAAATGATCACCAGACACCCGGGCATAGGTTTCTTGCTTGTTCATCCGCTCTTTTAAGATCTTTACCACTGTCTTAAGCACTAAATCACCCTTTTCATGGCCATATTCTTCATTGATAAAGCGAAAGCGGTCAATATCAAAGGTCAAAATGGCGCAACTGGTTACCGCTTTAGATTCTAAAACTTCAGTTGCTTCCAACTTGAACTTTTGCCAATTATTGCCTCCGGTCACCTCATCCACATAGGCAATCCGCTCCAACCTTTTTTTAGCACGGTCCTGAAAAACAAAGATCGTGGCAAACAAAATCGTAATGACAATGAATGACCCGCCAATCAGCAGAAATGAATACCAGCTAATTCTTCTTGTCTGGTCACTGATTACCTGGGTCGGCACGACTGTCATCATATACCAGTCGTTAATCTTAAGCGGCTGATAGACCGTATGGCGTTCCAGACCAGCATAACGAATCGAAAAACTGCCCTCTTCCCTTAAGGCCATCTTTTGTCTCACCACTGTCATATCATCTCCAGCTCTCATTTCTCCAAAATCCAATACCTTAAACATGTTTCCAAACACGCCCACACTATTGGGATGAAGCGATGAGATCACCTCATCCCCATTGGCCTTGACAATATAAGAGTAACCCTGGTTTGAAAAGCTCTCGACTTCCAGATAGTTTTTCATTTTTTCAGTTTCCACCGAAGCCAGAACAACTGCCACCACTTCATTGTTGCGATAAATCGGAGCTGCATAAACATTAATGGGTTTGCCGTCAGAATAGTCGGCAAGAGTATCCGATACGACCACCTTGCCGACCTTGGCTTCGGTAAAATAAGGGCGCTCGGATACACTGTAAGTTAGCCCATCCGTGGTCATCAGCTCGCCACTGAGACTAACAATCCCCATTCGTTTATACTCACTTTTTACCGCATTTATTTTGATCAGTTCGAGCATTTCCCGCTGATCCACTTTTCCACTGGCTTCAATTAGTTTACTGATGGTTTCCATATCTTGTAGGTGGGTTTCAACCTTGGCCTCCACTAATTGGGCACCCTGATTTCCCACCTCCGATAAATACAAATAGGTTTGTTCTTCTAACTCCCGATCAATAAGGGATACATATGCAAAGCTA
This sequence comes from Acetobacterium sp. K1/6, assembly GCF_034438075.1. Lineage (NCBI taxonomy): Bacteria > Bacillati > Bacillota > Clostridia > Eubacteriales > Eubacteriaceae > Acetobacterium > Acetobacterium sp. K1/6. Next base: position 132,511 of record NZ_JAXQGA010000004.1, read on the forward strand.
AGCGTTAAAAAGAGAACAACAATCGCAGTTGCAATGACGCTTCCCCGAACAAATTTTAAACGTGGCTTCATTTGTCATCCTCTCTTCTATAAATTATCCCCACCTTACAAACCGCTTGTATCGCAGCATCATTTTAATCGGAGCATTCTTTTCATTCTACCAAATAAAAAGAACTTATTCAATGGCCTTGAATAAGTTCTTATGTTAAAAGACTGCTAAATCTATCGGATTTCTTTGATATCAACCAACTCGATTTCGGCCATGGTACGATTGGATTTTAAGCAATCCAGCAGCGCCTGGGCGGTATCTAAAGAAGTCAGCAGAGCAATCGAGGTTTCCACACATTTTCGTCGCATCCGAACATCATCATGATGGGGCATTCGACCCTTGCTTGAGGTGGAAATCACGTAGTTCAGCTTGCCGCTTTCAATCAGATCACCGATGTTTGGCTTGCTTTCCGCCAATCGACGAACCACCTTGGTGGGGATATTGTTTTCGTTGAGAATCAGGGCCGTTCCCACGGTGCCGTAGATAACAAAACCCATTTCGTGGAATTGGCGACCGATTTCGACAATCGCTTCTTTATCGCGATCTTTAACGGTCAGCAGGACTCCGCCAGACCGTTCCATGCTGCGGCCGGACGCGACCAGACCTTTATAGAGGGCATCGGCAAAGGTTTTGGCAACACCTAAAACTTCGCCGGTCGATTTCATTTCTGGTCCTAACTGGGTATCGACATCCTGCAGCTTAGAGAAGCTAAAGACTGGCACCTTAACGGCTACGTAGTCGCCTTCGGGGTGGAGCCCCGGGGCATAACCCAGGTCAGCCAGCTTATCGCCGAGCATCATTTTAGTGGCAATGTTGACCATCGGAATATCGGTCACCTTAGAAATATAGGGCACCGTTCGCGATGAACGGGGGTTCACTTCAATGACGTAGACTTCCTCTTCATAAATAACATATTGAATATTGACCATCCCGACAATATCCAGCGCCTTGACCAAGCGGCCGGTGTAGTCGATGATGGTATCGCGGGTCCGCTGATCAAGCGTTTGCGGCGGATAGACCGAAATCGAATCACCAGAATGAACCCCAGCCCGTTCGATATGCTCCATGATTCCCGGGATCAGGTAGTTTTCACCATCGCTGATGGCATCGACTTCGACTTCTTTGCCCATCAGGTATTTATCAATCAGGACAGGGTTTTCCAGGGCGATGGTGGTGATAATATCCATATATTCTACCACGTCTTCACTCTCGTAGGCGATGATCATGTTCTGCCCACCCAGTACATAAGAAGGCCTAAGCAGGACTGGAAAGCCTAAGCGTTCAGCCACTTCGACCGCTTCTGCGGTGGTATAAACGGTTTCGCCTTGAGGGCGGCGGATCTGGCAGGATTCCAGTAGCTGGTCAAAGACTTCACGGTCTTCGGCGGCATCAATATTCGCTGGTGAGGTACCCAGTACCGGGACGCCCATCTCTTCTAAATAACGGGTCAGTTTGATGGCAGTCTGGCCGCCAAACTGAACAATCGCACCGATTGGTTTTTCAGTTTCGACTACCGAGCGGACATCTTCTTTGGTCAAGGGTTCAAAATAGAGTCGGTCTGAGGTATCATAGTCGGTCGAGACGGTTTCCGGGTTGTTGTTAATGAAAATCGCTTCATAGCCTTTTTCCCGCAGCGCCCAGGCACAATGCACCGAACAATAGTCAAACTCGATCCCCTGGCCGATCCGAATCGGGCCGGAACCAAGTACTAAAACCCGTTCCTTACCCGAGGGATGTTCGGCAATAAATAAAGCCGCTTCATTTTCTTTATCCCGGGTCGAGTAAAAATAGGGCGTCTGCGCCGCAAATTCGCCGGCACAGGTATCAACCATTTTAAACGAAGCATAGGTTTTAGGATCTTCGTTGATTTTCTCGCCCGATAATTCCTCGATGGTTTTATCTAAAAAGCCGATTTCCCGGGCTACTCGCACCCGTTCTTCGGTTAAACCCAGGGTCGTCAGATCTTTTTCCATCACCGCCAGATGGCGCAGTTTATCTAAAAACCATTTGTCAATTTTGGTGATCGCAAAGATCGTATCCAGAGCAACGCCCCGCTTAATCGCTTCATAAACGACAAAAGAACGTTCATCATCCGAATCCGCAAGCATTTTCATGATGTCTTCATCACTCGCTTCCACCAATTTTTCAACGGTTAATGTTTCCATCCCCAACTCAATCGAACGAATGGCCTTCATCATCGCATGTTCAAAGCTGGAACCGATCGACATAATTTCACCAGTGGCCTTCATCTGAGTACCGAGGGTGCGTTTGGCATAAACAAATTTATCAAAGGGCCACCGGGGGAATTTAACCACAATGTAATCCAGAGCCGGTTCAAAGCAAGCTGTGGTCGTCCCTGTTACTTCATTAATAATTTCATCGAGTGAAAAACCTATCGCGATCTGACTGGCCACCTTGGCAATCGGATAGCCGGTCGCTTTTGACGCCAGAGCTGACGAACGGGAAACCCGGGGGTTAACCTCAATCACCGCATAGTTGAAGTTTTCCGGATTGAGGGCAAACTGACAATTACAGCCGCCTTCAACCTTCAGTGCGGAAATAATTTTAAGGGCGGAGGTCCGAAGCATCTGGTATTCTTTATCACTGAGGGTTTGGCAGGGTGCCACTACAATCGAGTCCCCGGTGTGAATTCCCACCGGGTCAAAGTTTTCCATACTACAGACGGTGATGACATTCCCTTTGGCATCTCGCATCACTTCAAATTCAATTTCTTTCCAGCCGGCAATCCCTTTTTCGACCAGAATCTGACTAATTGGTGACAGCCGAATGCCGTGGGTGGCGATTTCTTCCAGCTCCTGCTGGTTTGCCGCAATCCCGCCACCGGTGCCGCCTAAGGTAAATGCTGGTCGGACAATCACCGGATAACCGATAGTAGCCGCAAAGCGAACCGCATCTTCAATGGTAAGTACCACTTCGGAGGGAATACAGGGTTCGCCGATTTCGCGCATCATATCTTTAAAGGCCTGACGGTCTTCCGCTTTTTCGATGGTTTCCAGATTGGCGCCCAGCAGCTTGACATCATGGGCATCCAAAAATCCTTCCTTGGCCAATTGCATCGACAAGGTCAGGCCGGTTTGACCGCCCAGGGTGGAGAGTATACTATCCGGTTTTTCCAGCAGGATAATTCGTCTGATGACTTCCAGGGTTAAGGGCTCAATATATATTTTATCCGCCATGGCCTTATCCGTCATGATCGTCGCCGGGTTGGAGTTAATCAGAATAACTTCCAGACCATAGTTTTTTAAGGCCTTACAGGCCTGAGTACCGGCATAGTCAAATTCCGCCGCCTGTCCAATAACAATCGGGCCGGAGCCAATCACCAGGACTCGTTTAATATCGCTTCTTAAAGGCATCCTTGTTGCCCCCTTTCCATAAGATCAGTGAACTGTTCAAATAAATAGCCGGTATCGTTGGGTCCGGCACTGGCTTCGGGATGGAACTGCACCGTAAAGGCGTGGATGTCCGGATACTGCACCCCTTCGCAGGTGCCGTCGTTTAAATTAAAATGCGTCACGTTTCCCACTTCGGCCGGAATACTCTCCGGCACCACCGCATAACCATGGTTCTGGCTGGTGATAAAGACCCGATCTCTGGTGACATCTTTAACCGGCTGATTCATACCCCGGTGGCCGTATTTCAGTTTAAACGTTTCGCCGCCCATAGCTAAAGCCAGCAACTGATGTCCCAGACAGATGCCAAAAATGGGTTTGCCATAGTTGACAAAATCTTTGAGATTTTCAATGATTTCTATATTTTCAGCCGGATCTCCGGGTCCATTGGACAGCATGATGCCATCGGGATTAAGCATCCGGATTTCCTCAATGGTGGTGTTGGCCGGCATCACCGTGACATTGCAGCCTAAGCGCAGCAACATCCGCAGGATGTTATGTTTGTAGCCATAATCAATTAGCGCGACATGGTTGGCGCGGTTAACCTGGCTGTAATACCAGCCCTTGTTTTTGCGGCTAACCGTCTGCACCGGATTAACCACCTTAAAGTCGCGGATTTTTTCCATCAGGGCGGCTTTGGTGGTGGCAATGTCTTCGGTGGTAATGGCACCGTTCATGGTGCCGTGTTCACGAATTACCCGGGTAATGGCGCGGGTATCGACATCCCAGATCCCGATCTTATCCTGCTCAATCATAAACTCATTGATATTGTGGGTATTTCTGAAATTTGACGGTTCTTCACACCATTCTTTGGTGATATAACCGTTGATCCAGCTTCGTTCTGACTCCATATCGTCAGCATTAATCCCATAGTTTCCAATTAAGGGGTAGGTTTGCAGGACAATCTGTCCATAATAAGAGGGATCTGTGAGCACCTCCTGGTAACCGGTCATCCCGGTGGTAAAGACGATTTCGCCGATGGTGGTGCCTTCGCACCCAAAATTATAGCCCTCAAAAACACTGCCATCTGACAGCACCAACCAGGCTCGCTTATCTCGCTTGTAATAAGACATTGTTTACCTCCATTTTAAATATTTTCAAAAAATACCTGATTGCAGGCAACCAGGTATTTCAAATTAGCACATTTATCGAATTGCTAAGTCCTCTCGGTTCGGGCCAACGCCAACATAGGCGATGGTCGTTCCAACCAAGTCTTCAATTGTTTTAATGTATTTTTTGGCATTCTCTGGTAAATCTTCCAGTCGACGAATTCCTCTGGTTTCACTTAGCCAACCGGGAAGGGTGATATAAACTGGTTCAACCCGACCTAAATCTTCGGTGCTTGGAAAACTTTTTAGCAGTTCTCCATCTAATTTATAATCGATACAGATTTTAATTTCTGGCAGGTCATCGAGTTTATCAATTTTACATAAGGCCAGTTCATCATATCCGTTAATCGCATGGGTATATTTCAGCACCGGAATATCAATCCAGCCCAATCGACGAGACCGGCCGGTGCGGGCGCCAAACTCATCATCCGGTTTTTCGCCGGTACCACGGAGGATATCAATCGTGCCACCAAACTCTTCGGTCGGAAAGGGGCCAGCACCGACGGCACTAGAAAAAGCTTTGGCCACCCCAATCACGGTATCGATTTTTTTGGCCGGAAAGCCACCGCTGACGGCGGCATAGGCAGCAATCGGGTTGGATGAGGTAACATAGGGAAAAATCCCCAGATCAATGTCTTTCATCGCTCCCAGTTGACCCTCAAAAAGAATCTTTTTATCGGCTTCAATCATATCGTGTAAATAGCCAACCGGATTAACGATCATATGGCTAAAGGTTTTTGCCCAGGCCTGACATTTTGCAAACAAAGCCTCCACGGTATAGGGTTCGATCTTATAGGAAGCCATTTGGTCATTAACCACTGGCACAATAATTTCCAGTTTCTTTTTGACATTGTCAAGATTTAGTAAATCTTCAAAGCGCAAGCTTTTTCGCATCGCTTTATAGGCATAGGCTTGACCAATTCCCCGCTTGGTTGTACCAATGCCGCCGCTGGCTTCCATCAGTTCATCCAGTTTTTGATGATAGGGCATGAGAATATGAGCTTTAGCCGATATTTTAAGTCCTGCCAGGCTTAACTTTGCTTCAATGATCTGTTGCATTTCTTCAAGTAAAACATCCGGATTAACAACCATGCCGGTTCCGATTAAACATTGACAATCTTTGTTGAAAACACCACAGGGAATTAAATGAAGTTTGAAAATACCATAATCATTAATAACAGTATGACCTGCGTTGTCGCCCCCTTGAAACCGAACAATTAAATCAGACTGTTTGGCGAAATAATCCACCATTTTGCCTTTGCCTTCATCGCCCCATTGGGCGCCAACTAATACAGAAATCGACATCTATTCTCATTCCTTCCATCAACCTCAGATCAGAAAACACAATCAGAACAACTGTATTTCTTATCTATACTATGACTCAAATTCTCTTTTAATTTTTACACTTTTGGATCATTTTTACCCATAGTATTATAACATAAAGTCACAAGAATTGATCTATCTTTTTTTTTAAATTTCGATGATATTGTTTTCATGATTCGCGGAAGCTTTTTTGCCACAATCTGTGTTAATTCTTGCTCAGCCTTGACACCACCAATAAGCGCAATCTGATCGGCCTTCTTGCTGCATTGGATGCCTTATTATTCTAGTTTTTTTCTGCTGCTTCTAAATATTCTTGTAAATCCTCGGCCAGATCATAAGCAACCTTTTTATTTTCACTACTCAAATAGCTTTCCAATCTCGCTCTAATCTCCGGGTATTTTATTCCCAATATCCGGGCTGCTAAAATTCCGGCATTCCTGGCGTTATTAATTCCCACCGTTGCGACCGGCACCCCCTTGGGCATTTGGACAATCGACAGCAGCGAGTCCAACCCATCCAATTCCGCTAATTTTACCGGCACCCCAATGACCGGCAGCATCGTCAAGGCGGAAACCATCCCCGGCAAATGGGCTGCACCGCCGGCTCCGGCGATAATCACCTCGAGCTTTCGTGGTTGGGCATTTTTGGCGTAGTCAACCATTCGGTCGGGTGTGCGATGGGCTGAAACGACCTTTATTTCATAGGGCACCTGGCATTTTTCCAGGATCAGAGCCGCCTGACTCATGACCCTTAGATCTGATTTACTGCCCATAATAATCGCCACCATTGGCGCTGCTGTAGGCTTATTTTTATCTATCATCTTCACTATTTCCTTTCATTCCCATTCATTGCTGACCCGTTTATTGTTGATGGGCTCTTATGAGCTCTCGGCGTTAGCCCAGGCTACCTCTGATTGTCGCCATTTTTATGATCCAATCATTGAGGATTTTTTCTTCTTCCTGTTCCTTACCGGTTTCTTCTTTGCCGATTAAGTGGACAATAATCGGTTTGATCGAATGCATTAGCATATGATATAGGGCATTTTCATCATTAACAAGCTTTTCTATCTCCAATATTTCACAGGCCAGCTTATAGTCACTCTGATAAGCTAACCGGGCACTTTCATCAATGATTCCTTTGGATATCTCAACATCGACATATTGGGCCGCGAAGGCGAGATCTGCTCGCAGCTGGGGATAAAAATCGATCAGTCTGTTAATCCCATCCGCACCATATTTACCCTGAACTTCTTGCAAGCCCCTGCCCATACCGACAAACTCCGGCGGCAGACCGAGTGTATACATCGCCGACGTAAAAGAAATCGCTCTTGGCACCGTGCATTTGACATTTGTATTGATCTGCAAAAGTTCATTTTTTAAATCCCGATCTGCCACCAGATCGGCGATATCCTGCATATTGGCAATTTCTCTGATGTATTCCAACCCTGCTTTTTTACTTGCCAGCCGATCCCTATTTTTAGGCATATACTTTGCGAGCTGGCCGACGATATTGATCGTTTTTACAAAGGTGTCGATATAATACTTGGTGAAGATCCCAATGCACTCTTTCATCACTTCAATATCTGCTAGTGAAAATTTTCGATGTTTCCGTTTTTCGCAATTGTTTTTAAGACTGTTGACAACCGCTTTTGTCTTTTCTTCGCCATGGTCATAGCGTAGTCCTGATTGGATGGTGAAGGTTTTGACCCCGGCATAGGTCTCATAGATCCGTTCTAAATTTTCTGCGGTGAAGTGACCTCTGAAGGGCAGGGCACCGCATCCCAAAATTGGTGAAATCTCGACCTTGTTTAATTGCCCCCATTTCAGCGATTTATCAATGCCAATCAATACCGCCAGCACCGATGCCATCATGCCATACGACATCGCCGAATCGGACTTGGCAAACATGATTCTTAAATGATCAAAGCGATTCCCGTTACTGATCGAATTTTGATAATAGTCATCCAAAATCTCATCGACATTGACAAGGGCAGGGACACTTTCAATCAGCGGTATGATTCTAATGCTATTGAGCGGAAATTGTATATCGTAATTTTTGTTTCCCAGTTCGATGACCGAGTTAATCCGTTCTTGTAAATGGATCAATTCAATCCCTGTTTCAACCATTGGCACCACCGTTTCTGTGATCGCCTGTACCGATGTTTGCTGATAGGCGAGCACGTTGGTCTCGACCAGCGACATAATACTCATCAGTTGTCTAAAGATCGGCTCTTTTTTGGCGTTGGGAATTCTCGGGGTTATCGCCACTGTTTGGCCAGGGATGATCCCTTGACCAATTAAACCTAAGGCTATTTGTGAGGTTTGATGATAGGGTGTCAATTTACCTTCAAAATCAATCATTATTTCTTCAATTCCTAATCCACCCTGATCCTGACTGGTCAGTCCTTGAATGGCTTCGTCGGGTTCTTGTTGGATGGTAATATACCGGTTGGCGTTATCAGGGTGTTGGGTCGCCATGCTACTGGGAATTTTGATCATCTCAGGCACTCCTTAAACTATTTATTTTGATGAGGCTCAAGGCCTCTTTCGCTTTGATATTTGCTGCTGCCACCGAATCAGCCATTGCTGTTAGGTGGCCGATTTTTCTGAATTCTCCGGTTTCCGGCTTGCCATATAAATGCAAGTGGCAATCGGTCAGCGCCATCAATCGATCAATCCCGCTGATCTGGTATTTGCCGGTTGTCGCGTCACTGCCTAAGATGTTAAACATCGCACAGGGTAATCTCAGCTCGGTCGATCCCAGCGGCATCCCGGTTATGATTCGCGCCAGCTGTTCAAATTGTGAGGTAATGCACCCTTCAATTGAATAATGACCTGAATTATGTGGTCGCGGGGCAATTTCATTGACAAAAATATTGGCACTCCTATCAATAAAAAATTCGATGCAGAAAACCCCATAATCATCTATTTCTTGGGCAATCTTGGCGGCGATTGTCTGGATGCGCTGCTCAACTTCAGTGGAGATATTTGCCGGCACAAAGGAATTGATCAGAATCCCCTGATGATGGATATTTTCGGCGACCGGATAAAACTTCATCCCATCGGGATTGATGGCAAAAATGATCGAAACTTCCTTGTCGTAATCAATCAATTCCTCTGCCATCACACCATAGCTGCCAAACTCTAGAAATGCTTGCTCTAGTTCAGAGCGCTCGGTAATGACGCGACTGCCCTTGCCATCGTAACCACCGGTGCAGGTTTTTAAGACCATCTTTTGATCTAACTGGTCAAAGGCCGCAACCAGCTGGTCGAGGTTTTCAATTAGATGAAAATCCGGAACGTCAATGCCGATATTTCGCAAGCGTGATTTTTGTCGGTATTTATTTTGAATCATAGCCAGTGTTTTTGCGCCGGGATAGATGGCGTTGCCCTCTTGTTCAAGGATTTCTAACAACCCCACATCAATATGTTCAAATTCATAGGTCAATACATCGGTTTTTAGCGCCAGTACCTTAAGTGCGGTTAAATCATCAAATTCCGCAACCATTTGAAAATCGGCAACTTGACCAGCCGGCGAATTTGGTTTGGGATCTAGCACAATCACATTTAAGCCCAATCGCTTGGCTTCTAGCACCAACATCCTGCCTAATTGTCCGCCACCGATAACCCCAATGGTTGATGGCGAATCTAAGCGCTTTATTATTTTTCTATCTATCACTTTAACCTCCCGATTTTAAACAAAAAGCCAACAGCAAAACTTTTATAAAAGTTTTGCTGTTGGCTTATTTTTTGACTGGTTTCTAACCCTTCAAGCTATCTTCCAACACTCATTATTTAACTTGATTTTTTAACTTAGTCTTATCATTCAATCATTATACTACAATCATTATAATACAATTACTTAGCGTCGTTTTTTAAATCTTCTTCAATATCACGATCAGCAACAATTGCTATTATTTTTTCGCCGGTTTTGGTACTAACATCGGAATAGGTACTGATAATTTCGACATCGATCACCGATTTTATCGTTTCAATCAGTAATTCCTGGGCATTTTCAAACAAGGCCGTTCGGACTTTTTTTATCAGTTCAACGCCCTCTTTGTTTTGAGCCAGGCTTTTTTCTGAGGTACTTAAAAAACCAGTCAGCCTGACAATAATCAAATCCTGAAAAATAATGGTTCTGATTTTGTCTGGTCCTCTTCCCATTTGTTCAATTTCAAACTTACTAATTGCCTCGCTTATTTTCGCTTCAATTTGTCCTTTTGTCACTGATATTCCTCCAAACAGGATTCAGATAAACCGCCAATCTCATTGACAACTCATTTGTTTACATAAGTATATCATAACTAATATGAAATTTTCAATTATTATTAGACAACTTAAGATTTCTTAATTAATATGGTTCTTCATCTTACTTTTTATCGTAGGTTTTGATTATCTGTTCGGCCACCTTGCGGGGCGATGTTCGCATATCCATGGCCTTCTTTTGAATATAGCGATGGGCCTGATCTTCGGTCATATTCAAATGCCCCATCAGGAAGAGTTTTCCCCGATAGACAATCCCGAGGTCGTCAATTTTTGCTTTCAAGGCCTGGTTCTGACTTTGCAGCCTTTGGATTTTTTCCCGCGACTGACAGACAAAGCGGACGTTTTGAACCAGTAATTGCCGGTTCAGCGGTTTCGGCACTACAAAAGCTGCTGTATCGATCAGTTTTTCTTCAACATGATCGACCAGTTCGCTTTTGACGATCAGGATCACCCCAACCATATATTTTTCCAGAATATCAACGGCAAAATCGACTCCGAATTCATCGCCTAAAGGGGTGTTCACGATCACCAGATCATATTCAATTTCCTGAAGTCTCCGCCGGCCTTCGGCTGCTGAATTGGCCGAGTCAATCAGTTGGAAATTCATCGGCCGTAAAATATCCGCCAGACCACGGATGACGTCATCTTGTTTACATACCAATAATACGCTGCTCATCCCCTTCACCTCCTGCCGTAGAATATGATGCATTTAATATATGATCCATTTAAATATGATCCATTTAAATATGATCCATTTAAATATGATTCATTTAAATATTATGCTGTTAATAAGTTAAGAGGTAGCGATCGATTTCCCAGGGATGAACGGTTTTGATATAGTCCATCCACTCGGCCGTTTTCAGCTCGATGAATTTTTCGGTCAGCTCTTCTCCCAGTACCGATTTTATCAGCGGGTCTGCCGCCATTTCAGTCAAGGCATCGATTAAGGTAATCGGCAGTTCTTGGATGGTATCGGCTGCCACCGGGTCTTTGCTGATCTCCTCTTCGCCGAGTTTTAATTCGTCCATTAAGACCATCTGCTGCTCAATCCCTTCAAGGCCAGCGGCCAGAATCAGGGCAAAGGTCAGGTAGGGATTGCAGGTAGGATCTGGTCCGCGCAGTTCAAAGCGATAATACTCATCGGATTCCATCGGAATCCGGATCAGCGAGCTGCGGTTACCAAAGCCCCAGCCGATGTGGCGGGGGGCTTCCTTACCACCGGTTAAGCGTTTGTAACTGTTGACCAGGGGATTGGCGATTGCCGTCATCCCTTTAACATGGGCCAATACCCCAGCGATAAAGTGTCCGGCCTCTGCTCCGAGCAGGCCACCATTGTTTTCAAAAATATCATGGCCATCTTTGGATAAGGAAACGTGAATGTGCATGCCACTGCCCGGTTCATCAACCAGCGGTTTGGGTAAAAATGACGCATGCACCCCGTTTCTTTGGGCGACCGTTTTTACCACCGTTTTAAAGGTCATGATCTTATCGGCCGAGGAAAGGGCATCGTCATATTTAAAGTCAATTTCATGTTGTCCGCGGCCGGCTTCATGACGGGAACTTTCTATTTCAAAGCCCATGTCCTCGAGGGTCAGGCAAATTTCGCGACGGGTATTTTCCCCGCGATCATAGGGCGCCAGGTCAAAATATCCAGCCTGATCAGTCGGAATAGTGGTCGGATCGCCGTTTTCATCTTGCTTAAAAAGATAAAATTCACAATCAGCACTGGTATTAAACTGATACCCCAAAGCCTCTGCCCGCTTGAGCGTTTGCTTTAGGATATAGCGGCTGTCAGCAGTAAAAATTTCGCCATTGGGATAGCGAATATCGCAGAGAATTCTGGCGACCTTGCCTTGCTGGGGACGCCAAGGCAAGAGCTGAATGGTCGTGATGTCCGGGCATAAAACCAGGTCTGTTTGCCGGGATTCGGGAAAACCAACCACTAAGGACGCATCAAAAGGAATCCCGCTGGCTAATGCCCGTTCCATCTGCATCGGCGTAATGGCAATGTTCCGATTTTGTCCAAAGAGATCGCAAAACTGAAGACGAATGAATTTTACATCATTCGCTTCAATAAATTTCATCGCTTCAATTATATTTTTCGCTAAGCTCATTCTAAACCTCCACTTATTTTAATCAGAAGCAGCATTGATTGTTATTGTTACGCTTCCATCATCAATCACTTTTATAACATAAGCTGCTTCTATAAACATAGTCACTGCATTAAATCACTATTTCTTTAACATCAACCGTAATATGAAAACTATCATAAGTAACTCTATCAACACCAGTTTGTCGGATGTTTTCTAAACTTCTACCCATTAATTTGATAAATCCACAGGTTCTGTTCCACTGCAGCAAATACAAAAAAGAACATGCTAATTGATCCCCTCTGTTTTTAACAGGAGGATCGAACGCCTTTGTTCTTTATAAGAGTTCTTATTCTATTTTTGTATACAATGTACTTAGTGTGTTAGTCTTATCATTAAAACACATTTCTGCTACAGTTTCAATTTATTTTTACTTTATTTTGACTGACAAGGTTTTCAGTTTCACATTATTGATAAAAGCCCTCTAAACCGCTAGTCTAAAGGGCTTTATCTTAGTAGAATCTCAGGTTTACCTTATTGAACCGGGCCTTTTTCCATTTGCGCCAGAACAATTTGTCTTAGCATTTCCATCGAACCGGCAAATTCCTCAAGACTTAAGCCTGGCACCCGTTCTGCAATCAGCCGATAACCCGCTTCAAAGTCTTTAGCTTCATTTAAAGCCATCATCAAATCTGCATCCCCTAACAAGGCATCCAGTACTTTAACATGTTTTTCTTCATCCATTTTAAACTCAATACTCATTTTTGCTTTCCTTTCTATTACTAAACAATGATTTGGCCTATGCCAGCCGTAAACAGTATCACTTCTAATCACTTGCTTTTTCTATTATGCTCAGTTCTATATGATATCTATTATATAGTAGGACTTTGTTTTTGTAAATCATTCCTGCAAGCTTTATAAGTTGATAACCATTACATGTAATTTCTTGTAAATTTTACTTTACAAGCGAGTTTTGATCGTCTATAATAAGTTTAAATTTAATATTGTAATACTAGTCACGAGAGTGGCGATAGCAATGGTGCTTTGAGAGTGTGATGAACGCTTCTCTGAGGCGCTTTTTTTTTAGCCACTTTCTATTTAATTTTTCTAAGCTTTTATTTTAACATATCTGACAATGGTGCCATATATGTTATAATTATACAAATTATATTTTAGGAGGACACAAACGTGCCAATTAGTGAAAATGTATCCGAACTTTTCGGATCAAGAGTTTTTAACTCTGGTGTGATGCGCAAGCGCTTACCAAAGCACATTTACGCTTCCCTGTTAAAAACAATGAAAGAGGATTTACCTCTAGAAGAAAACGTCGCTGAAGTTGTGGCAAACGCCATGAAAGATTGGGCTTTAGAATTGGGTGCTACTCATTACACGCATTGGTTCCAGCCAATGACTGGCATTACGGCTGAAAAGCACGATGCCTTTATCAACCCAACTGAAGACGGTAAAGTCATTATGGAGTTCTCTGGTAAAGAACTGATCAAGGGTGAACCAGATGCTTCATCTTTCCCATCCGGTGGACTAAGAGCAACCTTTGAAGCGCGTGGTTATACCGCCTGGGATCCAACATCCTACGCCTTTATTAAAGGCACGACCCTTTATATCCCAACTATTTTCTGTTCTTACTCTGGTGAGGTTCTGGATAAGAAAACACCACTGTTACGATCAATGGAAACCCTTAATGATAATGCCAAACGGATCTTAAAGCTTTTTGGTAAAGATGTCAAAAAAGTAACCACCACCATTGGCGCTGAGCAGGAATACTTCCTGGTTGAACGGGATATGTTTAAAAAACGTAAAGACTTAATCCTGACTGGCCGAACCCTCTTTGGTGCCAAACCACCCAAAGGTCAGGAAATGGAAACCCACTATTTCGGGCGCATCCGTGGTCGTGTTGCCAACTATATGGCAGAGCTGGATCGCGAACTTTGGAGTCTTGGGATTGCTTCTAAAACACGACATAATGAAGTCGCCCCGGCCCAACATGAAATGGCGCCAATCTTTACCAACACTAATGTCGCCACCGACAACAACCAACTGATTATGGAATTTATGCAACGGGTTGCTTATCGTCATGATCTGGCCTGTTTATTGCATGAAAAACCATTTGATGGGGTTAACGGTTCCGGAAAACACAACAATTTTTCGATGTCCACCGATACTGGCGAAAACCTGTTAACACCCGGTGATAACCCGGCTGACAATAAGCAATTCCTAGTTTTCCTTTGCGCTACCATTGAAGCGGTTTACCGATACAGTGAGATGTTGCGTATCTCTGTCGCCACAGCCGGAAATGATCATCGTTTAGGAGCCAATGAAGCACCGCCAGCGATCGTTTCAGTTTTCCTTGGTGAACAGTTAACGGCAGTTCTTAAATCGATTGAAACGGGAGAGCCAGTCACCGAAGCAAAAGACCTGGTCATGCAACTTGGCGTTAAGAGTCTGCCAAACTTTATCAAAGATACAACAGACCGAAACCGAACCTCTCCTTTTGCCTTCACCGGTAACAAATTTGAGTTTAGAATGCTTGGTTCCAACCAATCGATTGCTGGTCCAAATATTACCTTGAATACCATCGTTGCTGATGTTTTAGCTGATTATGCGGATGTCCTCGAAAAAGCGGATGATTTTGAAGCAGCCCTCGAAGCCTTACTCCAAAAATCAGTTAAAGACAATAAAAAAATTGTCTTTAATGGCAATAACTACTCCGAAGAATGGGTTGAAGAAGCAGCTCGACGCGGTCTGCCAAACTTAAAAACAACGCCGGAAGCATTAGCCGAATTTACTTCTGAAAAGAATGTTGCCTTATTTGGTCGACATAATATTTTCACCCCGGCCGAAATGGATTCTCGCCAGTCAATTCTACTAGAAGAATACATCAAAACGATCAATATTGAAGCCTTAACGATGCTGAGCCTGGCAAAACGGGAAATAACCCCTGCGATCGTCACCTATAGCAAAGAAGTGGTTGATACCCTGAGCGTTAAAAAAGCCCTTGGATCGATTGATGTGACGGCCGAAACGCTATTAGCTGAAAGGTTGTCGACCCTCTTTGGCACCTTCATCAAGGCCACCGATACGCTTGAATCAACCCTGGCTGCTGCCGAAGAATGCGAATCTGAACAAGCTGAAGCCAACTATTTCTGTGAAAAAGTAATTCCTGCCATGGTTGCCCTGCGGTTCGCTGCTGATAGCCTTGAAGAAATCACCGCTGAAAAATACTGGCCATTCCCAACCTACGAAGATATTTTATTCTACGTATAATTAAACTCCCAATTAAAAAAGTATCAATCTAAAAATAATAGGGGTCGGGGTTTTTACCCCTCCCCCAGTTATTCATTCATCTTAAACTATAAGGAGGTTCAAATGAAAAAGCTTGAAATAATTATTAAACCCGAAAGACTGGAAGATCTCAAAGAAATCCTCAATACCTGTGACGTGCAGGGGATGATGATTACCAATATTATGGGATTTGGAAACCAGAAGGGTTATCAGAAATCCTATCGCGGGACGGCCTATACCGTCAATTTTCTACCAAAAATAAAGGTTGAAACCGTAACCGATGCCGAAACTGCCGGAATTATCATTAAGATTATTAAAGACCGACTGGCAAATGATGATGAAATTGGCGGTGGCAAAATTTTCGTCTATGATGTCGAAGATGTCATTCGTATTCGTACTGGTGATCATGGCGTTGGCGCAATCTAATATGAATAGAATAAGTAAGCTAAACTATCAAAGGAGATAGGTTTTAATCCCATATTAAAGCTGTCTTCTTTTTTTATACCCTATTGAGTTATTTTGTTTCTATTTATATGTTTTTATTTGCGATTTTTGATTTGCTTGATTCAATTTATTAAGAGAGGTTATTATTATGGAATTATTAGAACTGCAACAATATCTTGATATCGTCTGGGTCTTTCTGGCCGCTGTACTGGTCTTCTTTATGCAAGCTGGCTTTGCAATGGTTGAAACCGGCTTTACCCGAGCTAAAAATGCCGGGAACATCATCATGAAAAACTTTGTCGATTTTATGATCGGCTCAATCCTTTTCTTTTTGTTTGGTTTTGGCTTCATGTTCGGACCAGACGTAGCCGGCTTCATCGGGATGGGTGGTTTCTTTGCTCCCCAGGACTTGACCAATGTCGGTGCCTTTGATGCTGTTACCCCTGAATTGTTTATCTTTTTCCAAACGGTTTTCTGTGCCACCGCAGCGACGATTGTATCGGGTGCTGTTGCCGGACGAACCAAATTTTCTGTCTATTGTGTTATTTCAGCCTTTATCAGCCTGATTATATACCCGGTTGTCGGACACTGGGCATGGGGCGGCGGATTCCTCGGTGATATGGGATTTGTTGACTTTGCCGGTTCTACCGTTGTTCACTCGGTTGGTGGCTGGACAGCCCTGATGGGTGCCATTATTGTCGGCCCGCGGATTGGTAAATACAACAAAGATGGCAAAGCCAATGCCATTCCCGGTCACAGTTTAACCCTTGGTGCGCTTGGGGTCTTCATTCTCTGGTTTGCCTGGTTTGGATTCAATGCCGGCAGTACTCTGGCGGTTACCCTGGATATCGGCCATATCGCCATGACCACTAACCTGGCGGCCGCAGCGGGTGGACTGACCGTTATGTTATTAACCTGGATCCGTTACAAAAAACCGGATATTTCAATGACCCTTAATGGTGTCCTTGGCGGACTCGTTGCCATCACCGCCGGATGTCTGGTTGTCGATGTCTACGGTGCCCTTCTGATCGGGATCATCGCCGGGATCGTAATCACCTTTGGCATTCCCTTTATCGATCAAAAACTGCGGATTGATGATCCTGTTGGTGCGGTTGCAGTTCATGGGATGAACGGTGTTGTCGGAACCTTGATGGTTGGTGTTTTTGCCAATTATCTGCCAGGAACCGAAGATGCAATTCTTGGTTTATTATACGGCGGTGGGATTGATTTGCTAACCGTCCAAGCGATTGGTGTGGTTGCAGTAGCGGCTTGGACCCTGAGCACCGCTTTCCTGCTCTTCTATGGTCTTAAGAAAACCGTCGGTCTACGGGTTGAAAAAGTTGTTGAAATTGAAGGTCTTGACGTTCATGAACACGGTATTGAAGCATACTCTGACTTTGTCAGCCGGATGAACTAAAGTATTTAGCCCTAAAGTATTTAAATGTTTTTAAGTGTTTGCTTTTTAAAATTATGATCAAAGCCGCTTGAGAGTTTCGAACACCCCCGCTCGAAATCCCCCACCGTGCCCTAATCAATGATTTTAAACCTAATGTTGTGACAAAAAGCCCGGGAAGTTTTTTCTTCCCGGGCTTTTCTCCTTTTGTTTTTCTTTAATTAATTGATCGCTTTCATGCTAGGGTTAAATAATTCCTTGATGATGCCAATTCTAAAATTTGGCAAAGGCCTTGCCAAACTCAACGCAACGATGGCGGCCCGCTTTATCGGGTTCTCCTAAGATGGTCAGCCCTTGGTCAAATAAAATGCCACCGAGATCCTTTACCTGGTTTTCCCACTCTGCCATCCACTCACCTTGACCCCAGCCATGGGAGCCAAAGAGCGCGACCTTTTTCCCTTTCAGATGACCAGAAATCGCCTTAAAAAAAGGTTCGAATTCGGTTTTTTCAAGGCCTTCCCCTTCCATCGCCGGACAACCCAGGGCAATTTTAAAATAGCTATCGATACTTTTTAAATCAAAGTCAACCACGTTGACTAAAATCGCTTTAGCGCCGGCTTCATCAATGCCATTGGATATTTTTTCAGCCATAATCTCAGTGCTTTCTTTATAACTCCAATAGATTACGCCAATTTTGTCTAACAGTTCCATCTCAGTCTCTCCTTCTTAATGCATGAATTTAGGTTTGCCTCATTATTTACCCCAAAAAAAACTCATTTAATCTTCAATCTTTAATCTTCAATCTTCAATCTTCAATCTTCAATCTTCAATCTTCAATCTTCAATCTTCAATCTTCAATTTCTAATCCCAAATTAATTTTTCTTAATTCCTCAGCCAGGATCTGGGCACAGATCTGCAGATGGTCTTCCAGTAAGGCCTTGTTTTGTCGCAGCCCTTGACGATAATAGGCTCGGGTTTTTTCCTGGAGGGCAAATTTCCCCAGCAGTCCCATGACTGGAATGGCCAGTAGAACCGCCCCGGCAATCGAGTTTCGAATTTTTCCACTCTTTTTTATCTGAAAGTGCGTAATCTGAGGTTTCTTCTGCCTGTCTGTCACTTCCACCAGGGCATTCCCCGAAAATTGACTGCTAAAAGCGCGATAGAATTCATAGGCCTCATTGAAAAGCGCATCCGACTCCTTGTTAATCTCATCAAAAATATCTTGCGCGTAGACATCAAAAAATTCATTGCGACTGGTTTCTTTTTTTTCTGAGGTCGGGTTTAAAAAGCCAACCTGCTTTTGTACCACTTCCTGACAATCTTTAAACCACTGATTTATTTTTTCCTGGCCGATCGCTAGAAGTATTTGCGGCATCTTGCCTGAAATCGAATCGAGCAGATTAACCTTGATCCGATGAATGATTTTTTCCTTGCCAAAGACTTCGGTTTGCTTACCACTGAGTAATTGTTTAGCATGGCTGGATACCTCGACAATATCCTGATTTTGTACCCCGGTCTTGTTAATGATCGCTGCGCGCATTGCTCCAATAGCCTTTTCGACATTCATCACATCGCAATGGGTTAGTACCACCAACACCGGGTTGCCATCCTTGCCCAGAGCCTTGATCATTTCCAGATCAAAGTCTTCCACCCGGGCAGATTTGGCTGATAAACAATAAATAATGGTGTGAAACCAGTCCTTAATCTCGCGGACATCATGTTGATTAAGGACTTCCTGAATCAGGGCTTTCCAGCTTTCGGATTTATCCGCTTCAAGACCCCAGGAGTCGTAGAGATGGAGGGTCAACTCGGGACTCAACTCGATCGTTTCTTTAAAGATTCCCATCCCGGTCACCGGCCGTCCGGCTCCGGTTTTCATGACATCAGCGCCAAAAATATAATTACACAGTGATGTTTTCCCGACCCCGCTTTTTCCGAGGATCAGAACATTGCTTTCGCAGCCTTTAGCCATGCCGGCTGGCCTTGAACCATTCCGACATTAAGTTGGCAATATTCTCGCCATTAAAATAGTCGGCCCAGTCGATGTCTTTGCCTTCTTCAAATACTGCAGTGGCACAGCGAAAGCAGATCTCCGAAATAGCATAACCCATCGCGGCAGTAAAACTAGATGCCACCACGGTGTTGACGGTGGTACCAATGGCTGTTCCTACCCCGGGAATCAGTTTGAAGAGGTTGGCACTGAGAGTTTGCGCCAGTAACCGACCAGATTCAGAAACGACTACTGACCCCACCAGCGAGGACAGATTCCCCAGCTTCTGGTCCAGCGCATAGGTTTTCATGATGTGCAGCGACATCTTAATCTGGATCGGCACCAACAGCGCCGCATCCGAAAAGGGGATCGGGGTGAGTGCCACCGCTGCCGCCGCACTGGTATACAAGGGGATAATCTTATGATTGATCAGTCTTTTTTTAGCCTCAAGATTGCCTTTTAAGGCACTGATAAAACCTTCCCGCAGCGATTCATCCAGATGCTCGATTGCCCAGCTGATCAACTCATCCCATTGCAGATAATCCTGTAGCGCCGCAATCACGGCGGGATCGTCTGAGACACTGGTACGGAAAAATTCGACCTGACAATGATTTCTAATCGCCGCTTCCATCGCCTGCAATTCTTCGGCATCGAGATTATCAATCTGGGTTAGCACCACCGCCACTGGCAGCTTTTTTGCTCTTAGCATCTGGATCACATCGATATCCATATCGGTTACGCGTTTATTGCCAGCTGAAATGCAATACCAGACCTCATGAATCTGGTTGCTAAGAGCAAGCTCGGGTTGATCTTTTGCAGCCGGTTTAGTAGCGGCTGCAAAAGATTCATTTACCCAGTCTTCGACATTCGCCTTGTATTTCGATATTTTTTCAGTGCCGATCTCGTAGCCTTCGGTGTCATAAAGAACCACCCCGGTATCTTCCCGCTGATACTTGCTAATTCCCCGGGTCACCGGAATGCCGTGGCCAATTTGCGCCATCGCCGCTCCAAAAACATAATTCACCACCGAACTTTTTCCAGCACCGGTGGCACCACAGATTAGGATGTTTGGTTTTTTGATGCCGGCACTGATTTCGCCAAGGGTTTTATTAAAATCAAAATCATCGGGTCGATAGTCTTTCATTTTGTTCCCTCTTTCTTGTTCTCTAATTGTTCTCTAATTCTAGCTAACTAACCGCGAACTGTTCTAGCCCCTTAAAATATCCTGCAAATAAATATCAACCATCATTTCCTGATAGCCACTATAGCCGGATTTTTTAATCGCTTGTGCTAACCTTATTAATTCCGGTGCTTCAATCTTTTCCAACTTTTTTAAACGGGCTGCTGAGATCATCTTTTTTGACTGGATCTTCTGATAAGATTCCGGGGTAAAATGCCATAAGATCAATTTTTCGCCGTATCTTTTTTTGAGTTTATCGGCAATCGCCAGCCCTTCCGGATCAAAGTCGCCACTATAATAAATGTCACTGCCACTCTGGGCGATTTTATCTAACAGCAATAAGCTTGCCACCTTGACGTTACCAGCCGAACAAATCAGGGCGGCGGGCTGGTTCTCCAGCAGCCCGGCCACCTCACTAAAGACGGTCGGGTTTTCAAAAACAAAAACCCGCTTGTTGACGCAAGTAACCCGGTCGATCATGCCAATATTCCAAAGCGAGACGTGCAGTGGTTCACTGCAATTAGCAAAGCCCGCCCAACCCGAATGGATTTTATCGCCTGCATAAGCCTGAATCCCCCGACAAATGGTGTAATTGGAAACCTCATCGTAAATCAGACCAGCCTGGTATAAGAGTTCCATCTGGGCTTCGGCATTTTGCGGATAACTAAGCTTATAATAGCTGGCTAATGCGTAAAGCAGCAACCGCCCACCATCACGGTTCATATCAAAGGCATGGGGATCTTTGGTAACTTGCGAGGCAAAAAGTGCCAGCCGCACCTTTTCTGTTTCCGTCACCGATTGATTTAATCCCTGACAAACCTGAGTCAGCAAACTTCTTAAATACTCAGGGTCTTCGTTATACTTTAAATTAAGCAGGGAATAGGCATTATTTTTATTAACCAGCACCGCTTCCAGCCACAAGCCTGCCGGGGTTTCTTTAAAGAGCTTGATTATATCTTCAAAATATTGACCTTTCTGGTCTTGATACTGACTTCGCACATCCTTTTTC
Source organism: Acetobacterium sp. K1/6 (assembly GCF_034438075.1). Taxonomy (NCBI): domain Bacteria; kingdom Bacillati; phylum Bacillota; class Clostridia; order Eubacteriales; family Eubacteriaceae; genus Acetobacterium; species Acetobacterium sp. K1/6. Next base: position 154,075 of record NZ_JAXQGA010000004.1, read on the forward strand.
CAGCTCAGCTTTTCGCCATAATAGCAGCTCAATACCGCTTCAAAATCACTCCCCCGATAGCGGGTGCTTTCAAAGGCCTTGATAAATTTTTCGACTGAGAAGCTGGCACTTTTCTGGAGATAGTTCTTTTTAAACAGGCTTCTAAGCACTGCCCGCTCGTCGTCGCTGATCTTATCTAAATAGATGGTGCCACCGAGATGACCGAGTGATTCATATTTTTCGCGAATCTGTTTGATGATTCGGCGATAGCCCGGGCTATCTTTGAGATAAGCGGCAAACTCATCAGGCATCATCGATCACCAGCCTTCGCAGCTTGCCGTTCCAGTGGTAATTGAGTACGGTGACAAAATCGGCATTGTCTGGCCTAATCAGCTCGCTGATTGCCAGTGAATCGACCGTATCATAATCCCCCCAGAGAATCTGCGAGTTAATAATATAGCTGAGATCCAGCTCGTTCAGGAGCCGGAACATATCACGGATATTTTGCTCATCGACCCCGGCAAAGGCCTCATCAAGCGAAAGCATCCGGGCGCTTTCTTTGCCAGCGGCTTCATAGCGGGCGTTAACCGCTGAAAATAAGGGTACATACATGGCCATGGCTTTTTCCCCGCCACTAAATTTAAAGAAGCCGTTATTGGTCAGTTCCTTACTGAGTTGGCCGGTTTTCTTGAAAAAGAGCTTAAACTCAAACCATTTCCGGTAATCTAAAATATCCCGCATAATTGAATGGAAGGTCAGATTAACGCCCTTGTCTTCGAGGGTGCGTCGGGCCAGGGCTATTTTTGAGCGAAAATGCTCAGAAAGGGCAGCAAGATCCTCATCACGCAAGAGATTACCGTCCATTTTTAGTAGGTTGACCAACTTTTTGGTGTCTAACTGTTCTTCGGTTTCGGCTTTTTTACTGGCCCATTTTAGACTAAAGCTAAGACCCATCGAGGTATCCATTTTTTCCATCAGCTTATTCATGTTATCTACCCATTTTTCGCTGTGAAAAATCCGGGCACTGATTTTTTTACTGATATTTTTAACCAGAATATCTTCAAACAATTCCCGGTCACTTTCTTTTAGGAGTTTATCGGTTTCGTCGAGACTGTCTTTCAGGTGATCTGATAAATCATAAAAGTTAACCACCTTACCAGCGACCCTGGCGGTGATATTCATCCGACGCCGCAAATCCCAAACCTGCTTGAAGCGATCATTTTCCTCATCAAGCGGCTGATCTTCAAAGACATACTGACTGTTAACGGCATACTCACGCAGATACTGGCTGTTGTCTTTAAAGATTTCCATCAGCCGCAGGGTAATCTGCTCCTTGTTCTGTTTCTCCGACTGGGGATTTTTTTGGATCAACTCGCGAGCCTGATCGGCCAGTGGGGCTTCAGTTCGCCGGATCAGATAGCCTAGCGCCAGTTCTTCGGTAAAGGCATCTTCCATCAATTGAAAGCGCTTTGCTGTCAATAACAGGGTTCTTTTAACCGCCGCCTCTTCCTCATAAAAACGCTCTAGCCCCAGCTTTTGCCGCTCTAGTATCTTAACGGCTTCCTCTTTTTCTTTGGGCAGGGTCTTTAAGGCCTTCAAGCAGTGTTCCAATTCTGCCTGGATGGCCGGATAATCGGTCAGTTGCAATTGTTCATTTAGGTTTACCCGAGTGATTTCCATCGCTGACCGACTTTGATTAAGCTGATTGATCTCATAAAGGAGGTCATCAATTTCCTGTAAGATTTCCTGATAACGGTTTTCGGCTACCCGCAGACTCCCAAGACTGTGCTGCAGCAAAATGGTGATTTTTTCCAGCCGGTGCAGTTCGCTGCCATAGCTAATCGCCGCGGCCTGAGCCTCTTCATAGGTTTTTAAATCCTGGGGCAGGGTGATCCGAAGGGTAATCCGGTGAACGGTTTCCTTGATCTGCTGGAGCTGGTGATAACAGCTTTTTTCTTCGTCATTCTTTTTTTGCAGCGCCTTATCGCTCATCTGGGCATCAAATCCGGCCTGCTTGACGACTGTGGCAGCGGTAATCAAATCTTGTGGATCAAAGCTGGCTGTGAACTCCTGCTTAAGTAGCGCTAAGGCGGTCTTGATCTGATTAAGGATTTGCGTCTTTGCCGCTAACCGGTCGCTAATCTCACTTAGCTCCGCTTTAAGACAACTTAGTTTTTCTTCCCGATATTTGATTCTGGCAGAAGCACCAATAAATCGGGCGGTCTCCTTACCGGTCGCTCGTCCCCATAAGATGCCTAAACGATAATTGCCCTTTTCATCGATATGGGTGTGGTGGGTATGATCAATCAGGATACTATTTATCACACTGACCACCTCTTCTTTAGAAATAGCGATGAGGGCGTCATCAACTTTGAGGTACTGGTTAATGGTATGAACCATAAACTGGGGCTCGGGGAAAAGATAGTGATCACCACTAAGCCCTGGCATTGCCAGCAGTTTTTCCCGCTGAGCTGCCGGTACAATCAGGGCATCGAGAATCCCCATATCGGCCATTGCTTCTTCAATCGCGGCCTGGTTTTTTTCATCGATCCCCTCAATAAAGTCTAGTGCCTGATACAGCGGCACATGGGGAATCCCCAGCTCAACCAGTTTTTTGCGGTTCTCGGTGACCTTATCGGCTCTTAGTGGTTCGGGATCTTTAAGCTTTTGCCAGGCCTCAATTTCGGCCTGTTTCGATTTTCTTTCCGCATCAATCTGATTCCAAAGCGATTGTTCGCTATACAGCAGCTCGCGTTTGATCGCTTCCTGATTATGGTACTGGTCCTGCAGGATTCCGGCAATGCTGTTGACATTGGCGTCCGGACCAAACTGCCGGATTTCCCGGGCCAATTGACTCAAACCCTCGGCCGGGATGATGTATTCCTGGTTGTGCTGATTGTTAAGATGCAGTTTTTCGATGGTTTCATCCTGAATTTCGACTAACTGGCGGTTAGCTTGCTCGAGTAAGCGCTCTTTTTCCTGCTGTTCTTTTTTGAGCATCTCCAGCTCCAGCAATAGTTTTTCATAGCTATCGGCGATCTGCTGTTGCTTTTCTATCGCCTTGATCGCCTGGCCAATCGTCTGGGTATGGGCGCTCAGGGTATTGCTGATATAGGTAAAATCATAGGCTTCGGACAGTGCTTTGGTGATTTCATCGCGGGTAAAGGCGTGTTCATCAAAAGCAAAGGCTTCAGCCAGCTCATCCATCTCAGCCAGTTGCCGGCAAATCGCTTGTTCCCCGGCTTCCACTTCCTGGCGGTAGCCAGAAATCTGATTATCGAGCTCTCGCTCCTGCTGTCTTTTGGTCTCGTGGTGTTGGTCTTTTTCTTGCCGCTGACGGTTTTTTTGCTCGATTTCTTCTTCAATTTTGATGATTTTTTCACGGATCACAACACTGTCATGGGCTTCCAATTCCTGCCTTTTTTCCTGCTGCGTTTCTAATTGGATGGCCAGATCCGTGATCATTTGTTCCAGTTTTTCAATTTCGTTCGTGGTTGAGCTAATCTCGCGGCCAATTTTTTCCTGGCGTTTTTGTTGCTCAGTCAATTCTTGATGGGCCTCATTATAATACCGGGCCTTGTCCACCACAATAAACTGATTATAGCGGTCAAAGGCATGGCGGATGCGGTCAGATGCACCCTTACACTCCTTTAATACCTCCAGTCGACTCTTAATGTTATCCATGTTTTCGATCGCCTCAGACATCGGCCGCAGATCGTCTTCAGACAAGGGTTGCAATGAGTTTTCCATGATCTCATAGATAACCGTCGGTTTAAAGTCCTTGGACAGCTTGGGACTGCGCAGCTGCACCAGCAATTTGACCAGCTCATCGTATTCCTCCAGATCATCAAAACCAAAGATCAGGTCATTGACCAGCTTCATGTAGTTTTTCTGACCCTCGACCACCTGTCCTCCCGTCCCGATCCGGTTTTCCAGCTCCCGCATGGTCAGCGGTATTTTTTCACCCATCTGTTTGTATAAAAAGAAATCCTCGCCAATCCGCCGGCCATCGGTGATGGCAAAGCCCCAGGAGTTCAGCGGTTTTCCCCGTTTAGCCTTAAAGCCCATGCCAATGGTGGCCAGGTTATCGGAGTGTTTCTTTTTGAATTCCATAAACAAATAGCCGATCGATTCTTCCTTACTGTTTTCATCTTCGCCAAGAATATAGTTCTCGATTTTTCGGGCTTTAGAACCAAAGGGATCGAGCCGCTCGGGACTTTTATTGCCATCTAACAGCAGCGGAATAAAGCTCTGCATCGTTACCGATTTTCCCGAACCGTTTGAGCCACGCAAGAGCAGCCGGCCATTAGAAAAATCAAAGGTCTCCTCATCATAATACCAGAAATTTACGAGTCCTGCCCGATTGATTACCCAGCGGTTGTCCTGCCTTTTTTTGTTTTGATTATTTTTTTCCATTATTTTTCACCATTTTTTTCCGCCACCTGATCGGGGTAGCTTCCGGTCAGTTTACCGGCTAGCGGCAGGATCTCAATTTCGCGTTGATCATCAGCCTGAGCCAGCATCTTAAAGTCTTCCATATAAGAAAGCAGATGATCTGATAGGGTGGCTGCCGTCATTTCCCGATACTCTTTGCTCCAATTACCCCCGGTTTCCTGCTTTAATTTTGTCACCAGCAAATCAAAGGCCACCCGCGACAGCCGGATTGCCCCGGAGCCATTCAGGCGCAGTTTTTTTGTCTCAAGTCGGCGCCGAATCAGGGCACAAAACAGCAGCGTAATATCGCAGATTGCTTTGGTATTGGGAAAACCATCCTTAAGATTTTTATCCGCCGGCACCAACAACAGTGCTCCGTTTTTGTGCACATGAAGGGGGTATTCCAGATATTTTAAAAAGTCAGCTTCAATCAGGCCGCGCTGCTTCTTGATATAATCATAATCGACATCATCAGCCCCTTGGGAATAAACCACTGGCTCCATTAGCAGCTTGCGGTAAACCCGCTGCCGCCGGATCACGCCGCGATCGGCATTGAGGTCACCCCATTCGGCGTTTTCTAAATCTCGGACGCTTGTAAAATCGTTAATATCGGCGGTAAAATGGCGCACCAGATAGCGGGACAAGCCGGTACTTTCGTATAAGACCTCGGCACCATCATCCTGGGCAAATTTCTGATCATCACCATCGTTAATTTGCATCAAACCAAGCTCCTGGGCAAAACGCAGCACCTTGATGAAATGCTTCCGGTGGCTAAACAGCGTCCAGTCGATTTTTTCCTTGCCAATCGGGTTACCAACAATGAATTCGGTAATTTCTGATAAGACAAATTGTTCATCCCGGGAACGGTCTTCTAAAAACATCAACAACTGACACAAGAGCACGTATTCGATCCTATCGGTAAAGGCCTGAATGCCCATAAAGGGCTCGGCTGAACCGGGAATTTTTTCCAGCTTGATCAGGTGCTGGTTGATCACCAGTCCATAACCCAGCTTGTCACTCAAGAAATTCTTAAACTGCGGGATGCTGTCCTTAACCTGATAAAATAAGTCCTTGTTGTCATCCTTAACTACCCAGTATTGGTCGAGCAGTATTTCAAGCTCTTTCATCCTGAACCTCCTCGTCCAAAAAGCGAATCACGTAGGCCGGCATTTCAAGATTGCCATCGTCGCAGCGCAACAGACAGCGACGGCGGCGATCCCCCGGGATCTCGACCTGAAAGATCCGGCCATCCTCGGTTTTTGCTTTTTTATCGCTACTGGCGATCCCCTTGCCAAGCCATTTCAGCAGGGTAGTCCGGACATGGCCCTCAATCACCGGCAGTTTTTCAAAATCTATGCAGCCATCAAGCAGATAACTGGCCATCGTTTTTTTCTCGATTTCGCGGATCATCTGGATCTTTTTTTTCATGGCCGCCTTTTTTTCGGCATGGCTGCGAATCGGATTCCGCTGGGCTTTTTCCTTAAAGCCCCGAACCCGTGGCTTTAACAGGGTGCTGCCCGGCATTTCTTCAAAGATCTGGCTGTTGATGCTCTCGGTTTCTCTAAACTGGTCAGACTTTAGGTGCTTCATCTGAAAAAGGCCAAAGGACAGGCTGGACAGCTGATGGGCTTCTTTGATGTCATTACAGGCATCAAAAAGCTCAGCCAGCTTCCGGTATTCTTCCTTGCGATTCATCGCACTGCTGCGGCTCTCTGAAATCTGGGCGGCATAACGGGTAATTTTGCGGATGATATCGTTGGTGATCTCTAGCAGCTTGGCGGCTTCGCTGGGGTTGCCATGTTCACCTAAAAACCAGGCATTGAGATTGTCCCAGCGGCCAATAATGTTGTCGCGGATGCCGGCGGCATCGATGTCGGCTTCAATTCGTGGGATCGACAGTTCATATGCAATCGCCTTGGTCAAAACCGCCTCGACCGCATTGGGCGGAAGGTGGGTCAGAATATGTTCAATGGCATTGGCATGGTTTTGTAGCCCTTTGACAAAGTCTCTCAGGTATTCAATAAAGCGATCCTTGAAAACCATAAAGGCCTTGGTTTTCATCATTTCCTCGGCTTTAATGGAATAGAGATCGCGGATATAGTCCTGATAATTCTGGTTGAGGCGTTTAAAATCATTGTTGACCCCACTCCACCAGCTGCCCGCTTCTTTTTCACTAAGTCTGGCCACCTGGGGCAGCTTTTTGAGTTCTTCGCGGAGCCGTTCCAACAGGGTCGGTTCCAGTGAAGCACTTTCAATTGAGAGATTCTCTAACCGGATCGTCAGCCGCTCAATTTCGACACTGTAGGGTGTCATCTGATAGCGAAACTGCTTATTTTTGAATTCCTCCACCGTGGCGACCTTGGCGGTATCCTGATAGGCGGAAAGATTTTTCCATGACAACAGCACATCGAGATCCTGCTTGCACTGCTCCAGAGTATAGTTCGCAAACTCCTGATATTCCTGCAAGGCGGCATGGACCTCTTCCTTATAAAGCCAGTTCTTCATTTTCTCAGATTGGGTATAAAAAAAACGTAAGATACTCCGATAGCGCCAGGCATTTTCCGCTGTCAGATAGCGCATCTCATCAATTTGTCTGGTTAGTTTTGCGGTGACTTCAAACTTCATTATATTATTCCCGTTCCTTAATTTCTTCATTGTTCACTTCGTTATTTTTATAGGGCACCCGGGCCGAAGGTACAAACTCCGCGGTGGCATCGGTATGGATGGCCTGGTCGTCAAAATAGATATGGGCACCGAAGGCCTTAAGCACCTCCTGCTTACTCATCCCGCCGAGGAAAAAGGCTTCGTCAATCCGCACATCCCAGGCTCGCAGGGTCCTTATCACCCGCTCGTGGGCCGGCGCATTTCTGGCTGTTACCAGAGCGGTGCGAATCGGCGCCCGATTTTTATCAAAGGCCTTCTGAATCGCCGAGAGGGTTTTTAAAAACTTGGCAAAGGGACCTTCTGGCAGGGGATTCTTGGCATTTCTTATTTCATTGGCCTGGAAGGCTTCGATGCCCTGACTTTTATAAATCTGTTCCGATTCGTCGGAGAAAAGCACCGCATCCCCATCAAAGGCAATGCGGATCTGATCGATTTCGGTGGTTTCTTCATAGGCCAGGTGTTGGGTATAAATAATCCCTGCCGCAACTCCCGCGTTAATGGCCTCCTGAACATCCTCCTCATTGGCGGAAAGAAAGAGATCCGTATTAAAAGCCTCCAGATAGGGTGACAGTAGCGCACCGCTAACCAGGGCCGCCCGGGTAATATCCAATTGGTAATGCTTGATCGAGTTAAAAATGCGCAGACTGCTGTCGGCATTATTTCGGGACATCACAATGATTTCAGTTTTTCGCTGCTCCGATCCGACTTCGTTGAGTTTCAGCAAGGCCTTGATTAAGGCAAAACCGGTTCCCGGTTTTAACAGATCGTTCTCATGTTCAATCTGATACTTTGTATAGGCATCCACACCTTGTTCATTAAAAATCTGATTTTCCTCCTCCAGATCAAAGAGCGCCCGGGATGAAATGCCAACGACCAAACAGTTTTCAAATTTATGCATGTTATTCCCCTATCTTCCTATTTGATAATGATTTTTTAATCTTAATGCATCAGTCTAAAGATTAATACTTATCCACAATTGTGTTGATTTTATGGACAATTGTGGATAAGTTGGTAATTCTTGCTTTTCTTTGCCTTAAAATCTTATCCACATGCCAAAAGAACCTTTCTCAACGAGAAAGGTTCCTAAAATTAAATTTTCTATTCTTATCATATCACCTGACTGGTTGATAGTAAAGGGAATCCTGCCCGACCTTTGTTTAAGCAAAATGACCGATTTCTGTTAAGAATGTGTTCCAGCGCCATTTCATAGCCTTCCCGGATGCTTGGTGACTTGTCTCTTCAATAAAGAATCAGACCGGCATTTAAGGCAACAATATCTTCCCTGGTTTTGGTTTATAGCCCCTTTAAAAGCCGAACAATGCACAAAGCCGAGGCTTCCACCGAGTCAAATGTTCGGATTTCATCCACATTTCCCAAAGTTATCAACATACCCTGTGGATTAAATGAATAGTTATCCACAGAGCCCTCTTCTTTCCGCTCGGCAATAGAGGTCGTTCCTTAATTTCCGTTATTCTGATTCTTTGTTCGAAGCGACCTGATCGTCTAGACATATTTCCATTCCAGCTTCATTGCTGGCGCTTTCAAAGAGAACAACGCCCTGATTATTTGTTAAACACACCCAAACTTTGGCAGTAATACTCTCAATGATCTCCCGATCCATCAGGCCATCCACTGGTGCCCGAAGCCTACCACCACTGTTCATCAAAGCACTAAAAGCAAGCGACCCATTCGGACCTTCCAGCACTCCGGCGCAGGTTCCCTTTTCTGTATCCACTTCCCATTTTTCCAGCCGGGAAAAATTATAGGTGGCGAAACGCCGGGTAATCGTTTTAAAGTCAGTAAAATAGGCGAAAAAACCCGGAAATTCCAGTCCTAAAAAAGGAATGTTGGCCCGCGAAAAAACAAAAGAAGCATTTCCGCCTGCAAAGTGACTGGCCTGAAGCCAGAGATAGGTTTTGGGAAATGACCGGCCGTAGTCTTTTTCAATATAACCCACGCCCCCATTGAAATCTAGCAACTCACCATCAAGCTCAATAACGCCCTTGATCTCATGATATAAATGAAGGATCGCATGGTAGCATTCCATAAAGGGGATTACCCCAAAAGGCCCCATAATCCCGGGATGCTTTGGTCCTCTGGGAAAAGGATGGATTTCATCAAAGGTCAGCCGCCCTTTGATACTCCCCTCCTTGGTGTCAACATTTAAAGACAGACCCTGAGCATTGAAAGCATTGTTTTCAATTTCTACGTCAAATTCATCTGTTCTAGCCTTGAACTCGAAATAAGGAAAAGGATGATACCAGGTTTTTCCATTTGCGGCATTGATCACTTGAATAAACGCCTGCTTATTTCCCTGAGGATCGATCGCCATTCCCGGAATAATGGCAATGGCATGTTTCCGATCCGCGCTAATGCATTTGTAATACCACCCTTCAAAATAGCGTCGTTTCTTGTTTTTACCCTGAAAAACTGCCTGCTTGATCATCGCAACTTTCCTTTCCTATCCCCCAAAATAATATTGTTTATGCAACCCATTTTCACTGGAAGTCGATAAAAATAAAAACCAATACGGCGGCCAGCAAGGAGCTGGCAAAGTTGACAAAATCATTATTTACAAAGCTTAACCCGCTATGCAACTGGTTGGGTTTATTGTTATAGCTTGATTTTTCAGTTAGTTCTCCGGTTTCTCTGCTGATGTATTTGGCCTGGATCGCAGCACCCATTAAGCTGTCCAGAATTGACCCCAACAGGCCTCCCAAAGTAATAATACCCATTTGCATCCACAGGAGTTCACCGCTGTTTCCAGCCATCAATTGAAAAAGACCATAGGTCAAAGCCACCACTGCCGAGCCGCCCAAGGAAGCCAGAAGGCCCAAAGGGCTGACCCCACCGGACAATCCCTGATTAACAGGTTTTAGGGTAATTAGCGAAACTGGTGCCCTGCGGCTGAGAATGCCGATTTCCGAAGCCCAGGTATCGGCATTACAGGCTGCAAATGAAGCCGCCACTGCCACCAGATAGGCGGGGTTCTGAGATATGGCAAAGGGCACCGCCATAATCAGTGCCGCTCCTCCATTGGCAACCACCTGAACAATATCCCGGGGACCAGACTTGGCATGGATTCTGGCCGCAATCGGATCTTTTAAACCGGCTTTGAAATGCGACAAAAAGGTGGAACTTAAAAAAAAGACCATCAATAGTATAAAGAATAGGGGTCCCCCTGCTAAATACAAGGCTACTGCCAAGAGAAAGGCTCCCAAAGCCGCCGAAGGCCTTAATGATTTTCGCCAGTATGCAAAAAAAGCGCCTGCCAAAGAAAAGAAAATGTATATCACATGCTCCAGGATCGATCCTGTTTGAGCCACTAAACTATAGTCGGTTAAATTTTCCATTTTGACCTCCTTTCAAGTATGTCTTTTTCATACCCCAAATACTTCAAAAAACACCCCGGTTACCCGGGGTATTAAAAATGGCAGCTTCATAGATTTTACTTCTACTGATGATCTTTTGACAACTTCAACACATTATTTTTGCTTTATTACATTTTTCCCAACACTTCTTCCACATCCGGTAGGGTACGAATTTCGTATTTTTTAACCCAAATCACCATTCCCGTTTCATTAATCAGAATATTCGCTCTTTTTGACGCCCCATGCTCTTCGTTGAAGATCCCATAATCTCTGGCTACCTCACCTAAAGGGACAAAGTCTGACAAAATTCTGATGTGTTTTAAGGATAACGCCCGGGCCCACACTGATTTACTGGGCTGGGGATCAACACTAAGACCCAACACGATGGTGTTTTTTTCCTCGAATCGGTTCGCATTGCGATCAAGCGAGCGCATTTGATCGGTGCACACCGATGTAAAAGCCAGCGGATGCCAGGACAGAAGCACCTTTTTTCCTTTTAACTGACTTAGCGTGACCACCTCACCATTTTGATCCTGCAATGCAAAATCCGGAGCCATTGCCCCTAATTGAATTATCTCTGCCATAACTTCTTCCTCCTTATATTTTTATCTTGTTTTTAATTTTTCTAATCCTCCGTTATTATTGAAATCTCAAGTTCCACTGGCAATCCTTCTTCCTCAATCATTTTAAGAAAGACCTTCGCAATTTCTGGATCAAATTGGGTTCCCGAACAGGTTTTCAATTCACCGATAGCATAAGCTAAATCATTGGCTTTTTTATAGCTGCGACTATGAGTCATCACATCAAAGGAATCTACCACGGTGATGATTCGGCCCAGATAAGGAATATCCTGGGCGCTCAAGCCATTGGGATAGCCAGTTCCATCGTATTTTTCATGGTGCGCCAGAATATAATCGGCAATATGTTCAAGCGCTGGAGTCGACTTCGCAATCCGATAGCCAATCTCCGGATGGGTTTTTATAATCTCCCATTCGTCATGACTAAGCTTGGCCGGTTTGTCAAGAATATACTCTGGTATCCCGATTTTGCCGATGTCATGCAGTAACGATAACAGCTCCAAATCATCCAGCTGATCTTTGCGTAAATCCAAACGGCTTCCCAGGGCTTTACTCAATAGGCCGATCCGCATGGTGTGGGCTTCCGTCTCAGTACTTTTTTCGTGAAGCGTTCTAGCTAACGTTCGAATGGTGGCATTTCTGGAACTGCTGCTTTCCATCAGCTTATTGCGGTACATTCGGTTCTCCGCCAGGTTTAGTACATCTTCCGGTCTTTTTAGGTCTTCACTCTTTTCAGCATAGCCCATAGCCACACTGATCTTTAAATGAAAACCCGGGATTTTTTCAATTTCATTGGTAATCTCTTGAATGATTTGGCAGACTTCCTCCTGAGTAATGTCTTTGAGTAAGATAACAAATTCATCTCCAGGCCATCTTGAAATTATATCGGTCGGCCTACAAATTCGTCTGAGCACATTGCTTACGGTAATCAGTACCTGATCACCTTCCTGATGGCCAAAGGCATCATTTGTCAGTTTAAGGCCGTTGATATCACACATGATAATAAAATAGTGGCTCTCATTCTGACGACTGATGGATTCAAACTGCATTTTCATATAATCGCGATTTTTAAGCCGGGTCAAGGGATCAGAATAACTTAAAAACAAAACTTCTTCCTCTTTTGTTTTTCTTTTGGTAATATTGGATTTGATACGCTGATTGGCCTGATTTATTTGCTTAAGCATCTGATTGATTGAAACCGCCAGCATTTTTAGTTCATCCTTTCCATCCATTTCGATGGATAAGGTCGTATCTCGTTTTAACCCCACTTCTTTGGTAAAGGCGATGAGTTTTTCAATTCTTTTTAAAAAATACCGATCGACAATAAAATAATCAATGCTGAGGATGACTATCAGAATAAGAATGAAACTGGCCATAAACAGATTAAACTGATCTTTTACAAAGCTATAGTTTTCTTCAATCCGGGAAATTGTCATTAAGATGGTTTCCTCATCGTAGCTATCCCGCTGAAGACGACTGGCTGTGAGATAAGGTTTTCCAGCAAATTCTCTTTTGACAATCTGGTTTTCCAAAACGACGGCAGCCGACCCGGCTTCTCTGAATTCCACATTGACGCCGGTTAGTACTTCAATGTAAGCGGTCATTTCCTTATCAACATTTTTGAACATCACCATACTACCATTACTTGTTGCTGTACGACTGGAATTATTAACCCGCCCGGAGGCAATCAGATATGGCTGCCCATTCAGAATAATCAGATCTGTTTTAGCGTCCTCACCATCAGTGATCGATCCGCTATAAAAGTTGTTTTGTCTGATTTTTTCGATCAAGGCAACCGTTTCTTCATTTTTCAGGTCAAAATCCGAATAAGCGATCACCTCATTGTTTTGATTTGCGAAGAGCATCATATTTAAGCTCAAGTTTTCCAGGGACGCCGGATTAAGATTCACGGTTACGTAGCTTGGATTCCGGTCGTTTATAAAACGATAGGTATCGTCCCAATAGGCCCAATCTTTCAAAATACTATTGAGGTCTTCTTTTTCATTTTCGATGATGGTTTCAACCATTTCAAAATCTTTGCTGATCTGTATTCTCTGGGCTTCCTCAACATAGCCATAGAAAACCCCGTAAAAAATCCCATAGGTAAGGCCCAAGAGCACGGCGGCACTGCACAAGGCGATCATAATTGCTTTATGTTTTAATTTCATATGACACCATCTCTGTCTTTTTAAACTGACTCCGCTCAATTTAATTTATTTAATCGTTTTCTATATACCGTTGTTTACTATTATTCCGTAAGCATCATTCTAATTATAGCGCATATTTTCTCTCATCCTTTGATTGCTTCAATCCACCAGGGCTACTCTAATTAAAGTAATTCTATTTGATCCTATCATAACAATAATAACCTTAAAATGACAGTTTTTATTTACTAATTTAACCCTATTTTTTTCATGTTCTATCTTATTTTGCCCTCCTAACTAAACCAGCTCTTAGCTCTTGACATTTTTACTTTACATGATATAATGTTGGCAATTAAATACTGATTTGCGGGGGGACTTATAAAGTTGAGAAGGTTAAAACCTGACCCTTTGAACCTGTTAGTTAATACTGACGTAGGGAAGCAAGGCGTTTTGGCTAATTTTCAAATACGTGTTTTCAGTGCTTTCCTATTCGGGAAGGCACTTTTTTTGTGCCTAAAAATCTCTGATTTGAAAGGAATGTATTGTGAAAAACTACAAAACTCAAATGGAAGCGGCAAAAAAGGGGATTATCACCCCGGAAATGAAAACAGTGGCACAAAAGGAAAATATGGATGCTGCCAAACTTATGGCTCTGGTCGGCTGCGGCCAGGTTGCTATACCAGCCAATATCAGACATCATTCCCTTTCGCCGGAAGGTGTTGGCACCGGTCTGAAAACTAAAACCAATGTGAATCTCGGCGTATCGGGAGATTGTCTAAACTATGAGGCGGAACTGGAGAAGGTAAACCTCTCTCTAAAATTTGGGGTCGAATCGATTATGGACTTAAGTAACTACGGGAAAACCAACACTTTTAGAAAACAACTCATTAAAATGTCCCCTGCAATGATTGGTACGGTTCCGATGTATGATGCCATCGGTTATCTTGACAAAGATCTACTTGCAATTACCGCCCAGGATTTTATGCGGGTTGTCCGAGCCCACGCCGAAGAAGGGGTTGACTTTATGACGATTCATGCCGGCATTAATAAACGGGCGGTAGAAGCCTTTAAGCGGGATGGACGGCGAACAAATATTGTCTCCCGGGGCGGCTCACTGCTCTTTGCCTGGATGGAAATGACGGGTAATGAAAATCCCTTTTACGAATATTATGATGATTTTCTTAAGATCCTCCGGGAGTTTGATGTCACCATCAGTTTAGGTGACGCCCTGCGCCCTGGTTGCATTGATGACAGCTCCGATGCTTCTCAGCTCAGTGAACTCATCGAACTGGGTCACCTAACCAAACGGGCTTGGGCTAAGGATGTCCAGGTAATGGTTGAAGGACCTGGTCATATGGGGATTAATGAAATTTCCGCCAACATTGTTTTTCAGAAAAAATTGTGTCATAATGCGCCCTTCTATGTTCTTGGCCCCTTAGTAACTGATGTTGCCCCAGGCTATGACCATATTACCGCTGCCATTGGCGGAGCTATTGCCGCTGCCAATGGGGCCGATTTTCTTTGCTATGTAACCCCAGCCGAGCATTTGCGCCTCCCGGATGCTAATGATGTCAAGGAAGGGATTATTGCAACAAAGATTGCCGCCCATGCTGCCGATATTGCCAAAGGTATACCCAACGCGCGAGACTGGGATAACAAGATGTCTGACGCCCGGCGAAAGATCGATTGGGATGCCATGTTCGAACTGGCTATTGATGGCGAAAAAGCCAAAGACTATTACGAAAGCACCCCCACCGAAGAAAAACATAGCTGCTCGATGTGTGGCAAAATGTGCGCGGTGCGCACCACTAATATGATTCTTGAAGGCAAAACCGTGACACTCCATCCTGAGAACTGATCAACTTTATTTAATTTAGCACTTATCTTTTTTTTTGATCTGCCGATATTAATTCTAACGGATTACGTCTTTTTGGGCGTGATCATTTCGTAAAAACATGGAGGTGGATTTATGAAAATCGAAAGTTCAACCGTCACAATGGCAAGTCAAAGCAGTTATAGGGAAGCAACCAAATCTGTCGGATCTTTGAGAGTTTGGGATGCTCAGGGCAATGCCGTAACTTCAACCACAGCCAGCGCTTCTGCAAAGGGGATGGATATCCTTGAGTTGTCAGAACAAGCTAAAAAGTTACCTGCTCAAACCCCTATATCAAATCAAACCCCAGTGTCAACAGTGGCCTCGGGAGATGAAACCGCTTCGCTCTCCAGTAAAGAAGAACAGGAGCTAACGCTACTAGAACAAATGCTTAAGGCATTAACCCGAAAAAAAATGAAATTTGTGATGCCTAAAAAAATTACTTTGGAAAATCCGAAAATGAGTCAGTCCATTCAAAACGCCTATGCCAGTCGAAGTGCACTACTGACCGCTGCCGCCGGGTGGGCTCAGGGTTTAGCCGGTGCTCAACCCCGCAGTGCTTCTCCTAGTGGCGGCTTTGAATACAATCAGAGCGTCACCCACTATGAATCTGAAAGTACTTCATTTCAGGCTCAGGCAATGGTGAAAACTGCCGATGGCCGAGAAATCAATGTCAATCTGCAACTTTCCCTCAGCCGGGAATTTATGTCCTATTCCAATCTCAATATCAAAGCTGGCAATGAGCCGGTTCAGGTTGACCCGCTGGTTATTAATTTCGGTGCCGCCACCACCTCGCTGACGCAGCAGAAATATGCCTTTGATATTGATGCCAACGGCACCCTGGATCAAATTTCCTTTGTTAGTCCCGGCAGCGGTTTCCTGGCCTTGGACCTTAATGGCGATGGTAAAATTAATGACGGCAGTGAGCTGTTCGGCCCGCAAAGCGGCAACGGTTTTGATGATTTGGCAAAATATGATTCCGATGGCAATAACTGGATCGACGAGAACGATCCCATCTATGATAAGCTACAGATCTGGTCCAAAGATTCCTCCGGTAACGATGTGTTAGTGGCACTGGGTCAGAAAGGCGTAGGCGCCATTTATCTGGGCAATGTCAGCACCAGCTTCGCACTCAAAGGGGCCGACAATCAAACCGATGGCCAACTGCAACGCACTGGCATCTATCTTAATGAAAATGGTTCGGCCGGAACGATTCAGCATATTGATCTGAGTATCTAAGAGCTAAAACTTAATTTCATTACGATCCGCCAAATAAAAGGTTTTGTTAATTTTGATTGACAAAACCTCTTTTTATTGTTTAAAATTGAAATAAAACTTAACTGATGAGGGCATTATGAAACAACGAAATAAAGTCGGACTGCTGATCTCACTAATCATACTCATTGGTATCGTTGCTATTGTGTTCTTCAGCTTTGCAACCTACAGCAAGATCATTAAAGATGATGTACTAAATATTTCCAAACTCACCTCCACTAATATCTACTCAGAAATTAACAACGAACTGACCAAACCGATCTTTGTCAGCCTGACCATGGCTAACGACAGTTTTGTCAAGCAGTGGCTCCAGCAGGAAGATTCTTCGCAAAACCATGAAATCATTGACTATTTGTGGGGAATCCGAAGCAAATATAATTACCATTCTGTCTTTTTGATTTCAGCCAAATCGCTACACTATTTTCATTACAATGGCTTATTTAAAACCATTTCTCCCCAGGATGACCACGATCAATGGTATTACGACTTTATCAATCAGGATCAGCTTTATATCCTGGATGTCGATCAGGATCAGGTCGATAACCAACGCTTGACGATCTTTATCAATTGTAAAATACTAGATGAGCAGGGAAACCTTCTGGGCGTGGCCGGGGTCGGAATTGAAATGACTTATGTCCAGGAGCTACTTAAGAATTTTGAACGGGATTATGATCTGGAAGCCTTTCTCGTTGATGAAACGGGCTTGATTCAGGCTCACACCAATCCCAATCTGATTGAAAATCAAAATATCAACGATCTGGAAATTTATGCCACCATCGGCTCTGATCTTTATAATAAAGCCGACACCATCAATGTGTTTAATGATGATAATTTATATAATCAGCAATATATCATCAGTCACTATATTGAAGAACTAAACTGGTATCTGATCATTAGAAAAGACACCTCAGAGCTGGCTCAGTCCTTTAATCAACAATTATACTATGATCTCTTTATTGTCATTTTAGTCCTGGCCTCTGTGCTGATCATTGTCCAGCGAATCATTATAAAAAATGATCATCAAATGAAACAACTGGCTCTGCTGGATAATTTGGGTATCCTCTCCAATCGGAAAGATTTCGATCAGAATTTAAAAACCACACTGGCTCTGACTGATGAAACAAAGGACTTCTGGTCGGTTTTCCTAATTGATTTGGATCACTTTAAAGACGTCAACGATACCCACGGTCATCTACAGGGGGACAAGATCTTAAAACATGTGATGACACTATGCAAAACAGCTCTTAGTGATCATCTCATCACTCGCTGGGGTGGTGACGAGTTTAGCGGTATTATTTACCTTTCTGGGGTTTTAGCCGCTGAAAAACTAGAGACCCTGCGACTTGAAATTGTTAATGACCCATTGCTTGCAAAATTTAATATCACCGTCAGTATCGGGGTAACCCAAGCCATTGATATCGATACCGAAGATACCATCGTCCGGCGAGCTGACAACGCCCTTTATCAGTCCAAGACCAACGGTAAAAATCAGGTTACCCTGCTTTAATCATAAAGTCGAAAAAAGGATGAATTGCCATACAGCAATCCATCCTTTTTATTTATCTATGCATCGATCGATTTATAGATTTGGGTAAATACCTGGTATCTAAAATTTTTAAAGTCTTCTTCTGTCAAAGGCTGAGGAAAACGCATTATTTTAAGCGGAATTTTTTTACTCGCATCACCCCGCATCACCGGCTGATCATAACCGTATTCAGACAGGTGAAACCCCAACCGCTGATAAAACCCAATCCGGCGTAAGTTGATTTCATTTTTTTCATCCTCCACCTCAATCATCACCGGCTTTGAAGTCCGCGACAAATAAGCGGCCATCATTCCCGAACCGATTCCGCCGCTCCGCCTTGTCGGGTCCACCGCGAAATGTTCCACAAAGACAGTTGAACCCATATCCCATTCAGCAATAAAACCTAGGATTTCATCCGCTTCGTTTTTTGAAGTCCAAATGGTGTAATTGGGATCCCTAAGCTGAGCCCTTGCGTTTTCCCGGGTTCTGATCTCTTCCTTAGGAAAAGAACACACCATCAGTTGATATATTTTTTCAAAATCTTTTTCATCTAATTTCAATCGTTCGATTGTCATCACATCACTTTCTTTATTTTATAATTTTTATGCAAACTACTTACCAACTTTTTAAAAAAATAAGCGTGTCCACATAGCTATTATCGTTTAGTCGATAGCCTTCTTTAATGGTCCCAATGATTTTAAAACCCAGTTTCAAATACAGGGTGATAGCGGGATAATTGGTCGCCACCACCGCATTAAACTGGAGACCTTTAAAGCCACTTTCCTTGCTGCGCATGAGGCAGTCTTCCACCAGCAGACGTCCAATGCCTTTGCCCCGATATTCTTTTGCAACCCCAAATGAAGCATTAGCAATATGCCCGCACCGACCAATATTATTAGGATGAAGAATGTAAAGCCCCACAACCGCTTCCCCGCACCGGGCACAAATCGTTTTGGTCTGCTGGGTAAACATCGCTGCTGCCTCTTTTTCACTAAGATGTTTGTCACCGGGAAAACTATTTGCCTCGGCGACGATATAATTCCAAATTTCTGTCGCCTGTTTTACATCTTCTTGATTTAATTGTCTCATTTCGATATCCATCGACACCTCCTAAAACCTATTACTTTGTACCAATTGTTTTTCTCAAACACCAACTATAATTATTCAATATAACATAAGTCCTACTTTTCTCCAACAAAAAAAAGGCCTGCTATTTCGCTGCCACCCCAAATTTTAGTAATTCTTATTTTTTACAATTATTTTTGATTTATTTTAAAAACTCCGCTATAATGTGAATCAATAAGACCAATCGTCTTTGTCCACTACTGTAGCGATCGCTAAGACTAATTCTATTTTCACCGACCTTCAACGCGTCTTCGACAGCATACCCGTGCTCTGTTGCTTTACCGTATTCTTTGCAGAAAGGATTAACTAAGATGGAACCTGATCTGAATAAACTAAAAAACAATTGGACAAACTTTGTCGAACGTGGCATTCTGGATGAAAATACCCGGCGAATTATCCAGCGTTCCTGGAACCACTGTCAAAATATAAAAATGGATGTAAATGGTGGTAAAGGCGAAAGTATTGATGCCTGCCAACTCGAGCAGGTGTTGGCGGAAAACCGGGAGCTGATCAAAATCGCCCAACCAATTATGCAAAACCTTTATGAAATCGTTTTATCATCCCACTTTGTTCTGGTTCTAACTGATAAAAACGGGGTACTACTGGACACCATCGGGGATGAGGTCGTCAGTATGCGGGCTTCCGAACTGCGTTTTTTAAAAGGCACCGTCTGGACCAACGAAGCGGTCGGTTCCAATGCTATTGGCATCGCTCTGGACGAAGATGGACCCGTTCACGTAGTGGGCGCTGAACACTATTGTGTTTCCCACCATACGTGGACCTGTTCCGCCACCACCATTCACAATGTAAAAGGTGAAATCATTGGCGTTCTCAACATGTCCGGGGAAAGTCACAAACTTCACTCTCATACCCTGGGGATTGTTGTCGCGGCCGCCTACAGTATCGAAAATGAACTGGCCCTATCCCATACCTATCGATCCATGTCAGCCTCCCTGGACAGCACCGAAGATGGTATTCTAGTTACCGATGAGAACGTTAATCTGCAATGGATGAATATTGGTGCTCAAAAAGTTCTCCATCTTAGTATGGATGAATTTAATGAACTCGGCTTTAAAAAAATCTTTAAAAAACTCGATCTGGCTGGTGAATGCTGGGATTTAGAAGAGACAACGCGTTATTATACTGATGTCACCGCTCATATCGGCAGTCGAAAAATTCAATGTAGCGCCAATGTTTCCCGGATTCTGGAAAACGATAAAATTCAAGGCTACTCCATTGGTATCCGCGAAATCAAACACCTCCACAGCGCCGTCAACCGGGTCAGCGGTAACGTGGCGACTTATACCTTTTCCGACATCATCACCCAGAATCCGCAGATGCGGATGATTATCAAAACGGCCGAAAAGATGGCCCGCTTTAAAAAATGTATCCTCATCGAAGGCGAAAGTGGTACCGGTAAAGAGATGTTTGCCCACGCTATTCACCGGGCCAGCTCCTTTTCCCAGGGCCCTTTTATTGTCGTCAATTGTGCCTGTTTACCCCGGGATCTGGTCGAAAGCGAACTCTTCGGCTATGTCAAAGGTGCTTTTACCGGGGCTCTTAGCGAGGGCAAGCCCGGGAAATTTGAGTTGGCCGAAGGCGGCACCATTTTCCTGGACGAAATTGGCGAAATGCCGCTGGAAGTTCAGGCTAAATTGCTCCGGGTGGTAGAAACAAATACGGTTTCACGAATCGGTAGTCAAAGTGAACGCAAACTAAATATCCGAATTATTGCTGCCACCAATCGTAACTTGGAGCAGGAGGTTAAAAAAAGGAATTTCCGGGAAGATCTCTATTTCCGTCTGAATGTGATTTACCTTCATATTCCGCCGCTGCGGGTTCGGGGTGATGATCTTGTCTGGGCCGCCTCCCACTTCCTCGATCGGCTTAACCGGGAATATCCTGAGCATACCAAAACCTTTTCAAAAGAATTTCTGGAAGGGCTTAAACTTCACCCCTGGCCAGGTAACGTCAGAGAACTCCAGAATTACATCGAGCGAACCTTTTACCTCTGTCCGGAACCCATTATCTCAAGCGATTATCTGCCTACACCGCCACCAAAGTATCGCGAAGAAACCAAGGTTCTACCGACAGCCGCCAGCCCCACCCTGGACGACCTGGTTAAAGCAAATCTTGAAAAAATACTAAAAGAAACCCAGGGTTGTGTGGAAGCCTCAGCCGAAATGATGGGCCTCAGTCGCGCCTCACTTTACCGGAAAATAAAAAAATACAATATTGACATCAAAGATTATCGCTATATGTCTCAAATGTGAGAATTTTATCGTTTTTGAGACAACCAATTCGCGAATATGAGATACGCCTGAGAAATCCGGTGTATCTTTTTTTGTGCAAAAGACTCCCCCACCCAGATTAAATCCTATGCTTAAGCCATTTAAAAAAAATATCCAACTGATTTTTAAAGTTGGCACGGTTCTTGTTATTAGATAAGTCATCTAAAATCTTTGGGTAATACAAAAAAGGAGAACACTGAATTTATGAAACTTGATAAAGCGATTATCAAAGACATGTACATCCGCATGAAACGGATCAGGGAATTTGAAACAAAGGCCATGAACCTTTTTGCCGAAGGTGCCATCCCCGGTTTTGTTCACCTCTATTTAGGTGAAGAAGCTGTTGCCACCGGTGTCTGCCAGGCTCTTAACGATGAGGACTACATCACCAGTACGCACCGCGGCCACGGTCACATCATTGCCAAAGGTGGCGATCTGAAATACATGATGGCCGAATTATACGGAAAAGAAACCGGTTACTGCAAAGGCAAAGGCGGTTCCATGCACATTGCCGACGCTACCAAAGGCATTCTTGGCGCCAACGGGATTGTGGGTGCCGGTCATAACCTGGCGGTGGGAGCAGGTTTTAGTGCGCAATACCGAGGCACTGATCAGGTTTGCGTCTGCTTTTTTGGCGATGCCTCAACCAATCAGGGAACCTTTCATGAGTCGATGAATCTGGCCAGCATCTGGAAACTGCCGGTTGTTTTTGTTTGTGAAAACAATGGCTACGGCATCTCCATGAGTCAATCCCGTCATCAGGCCATTAAAGATATTGCTGACCGCGGTAGCGCCTATGGTATTCCCGGCATCTCGGTCGATGGCAATGACGTGATTGCGGTTCACGAAGCCGCTGTTGAAGCCGTTAAACGGGCCCGAAACGGTCAGGGTCCGACCCTCATCGAATGCAAAACGTACCGCCACCGCGGCCATTTCGAAGGCGATGCCGGAAAATACAAACCCATCGAAGAGCAGGAAATGTGGATGAAAAAAGATCCCATGCCGCGAATTGAGAAACACATGATCGACAGCGAAATTGTAACAGCTGAAGAACTAAAAGCACTCCAGGATTCCGTGGTTAAAGAAATTGCTGAAGCGATTGAGTTTGCCAATGCCAGTGCCTATCCGGAATTATCCAGTGCGGTAAAAGATATTTACTTTGATATTGTTGAGGAGGTTCGACAGAGATGAAACAAATGACATATGGAGAAGCCATTCGTGAAGGAATGCGCATTAGAATGCAAGAAGACGAAAATGTTTGTATTTTCGGAGAAGATGTCGGGGCTTTTGGTGGCTGTTTTGGTGTCACCGCCGGTCTATTCGATGAATTTGGCGATAAACGCGTCCGGGATACCCCTATTTCCGAAGGCGTTATCATCGGCTGTGCCGTCGGTTCAGCCGCCACTGGCTTACGCCCCATTGCCGAGCTGATGTTTATTGACTTCTTAACCGTTGGGATGGATCAGTTGGTCAATCAGGCTGCCAAAATGCGTTATATGTTCGGCGGAAACATCTCCGTTCCGATGGTTGTCCGTTTACCTGGTGGTGGTGGTGTTAGTGCCGCAGCCCAACATTCCCAATCATTAGAAGCCTGGTTAACACATGTGCCCGGATTAAAGGTCGTTTTTCCATCAACACCACAAGACGCCCTGGGTCTGATGCTCAGTGCCATCGACGATGAAGATCCGGTAATGTTTGTCGAACACAAAGCGATGTATGGTATGAAGGGCGAAGTCGATGATGTGGTTGTTCCGATTAAATTAGGCGTCGGCGACATCAAGCGCGAAGGAACCGATATCACCGTGGTTGCCACCGGTAAAATGGTTCATGAAGCACTTAAAGCCGCGGCTAAACTTGAGAAAGAAGGAATTTCTGTCGAAATCATTGATCCCCGAACCCTTTATCCACTGGATAAAAAGATGATTTTTGACTCGATTGAAAAAACAACCCGGGTGGTCATTGCTACCGAAGAAGTCAAACGCGGCAGTTTCGCCGGTGAACTGGCAGCGATGATTTCCGAATCCTGTTTCTTCAATCTGGACGCCCCGATCAAACGGGTCAACGCCCTGGATACCCCAATTCCATTTGCACCCAACCTGGAAAATTTTGTCCTGCCCAACGACGTGGACATTTACAACGCCATCAAGGAAGTCATGGCTTAATTTTTAAGGTTATCGATGAGATCCCGTACCGACCAATTGTTAATCTGTTGTTCGCTGCACCATGCGAAATCCGCTGTGCTCCTTCCGCATTGGTCGCGGGCAGTCGCCAACTATAAGCAAGCTTATGATTGGCGACTGCCTGCGCGCAGAATCGGACAGGCTTTGCCGTGTCCGCTCCGATGCGTACAACATGATGTAACAATTGTCGGTACTGCTTTATCCCTTAATCTGACAGCCAGCTGTAATCTTATCCTTAGAAGATTACAGCTCAATAAAATCAAAAAAATACGGAGGTTATTATGGCACAATTAATCGTCATGCCCAAGTTCGGGCTGACAATGACAGAAGGTACCATTGCCAGTTGGAATGTCGCTGTGGGTGATCCCATTGCTGAAGGCGATATTCTCTGCGAGATCGAAACCGATAAACTGACCAATGAATTTGAATCCCCCAAAGCAGGGGTGCTACTAAAAATTATCGAAGCTGACGGAGCGACCGTTACCTGCCTGGAACCGATTGCAGTTATCGGTGAAGCTAACGAAGATATTTCCGCATTATTAGCCGGTGGTTCTGCTCCTGATGTCGATGCAGCTGTTTCGCCTGTAGACGACGCTCCCGCTATTTCAAAAGCCGCTGTTAAAACTGCTGGCGGCCGGATTAATGCTTCCCCGTTGGCTAAAAAAATGGCCAAAGAAAAAGGCCTTGATCTCGCTCTAATCACTGGTACTGGCAATAAGGGCAGTATTACCGTGGATGATGTTAATAACTATACACCAACTGATAAAGCCGATAAAAAAACCGCTGTTTCCCCGGTTGCTAAAAAAATGGCTGCTGCGTCGGATGTTGATTTAAGCACCGTAACCAGCGATGGTCGGATTATGAAAAAAGATGTTGAAGCGTTACTGACAAAATCGCAAGCACCCGATGCCCTCGCTCAAAGCATCCCACTTAAAGGGATGCGCAAAACCATTGCCAAGCGAATGAGTGAAAGCTGGAGTACGTCACCTCGGGTCACCTATACCCGACCAGTCGATGCCACCGGCTTAAAAGAGTTCCGCTCCCGCTTAAAACCTGAATTTGAGAAACGAGGTCTCAAGCTGACCTTTAATCATATCATCATGAAAGTCTGCGCCCAGGCCTTGCTGGAATTTCCTCATATTAATGGTAGCCTGGTTGATGACACCCTGATTCTTCATCCTCATGCCCATATTGGCCTGGCCATCGGTATGGATTCAGGACTGTTGGTCCCTAACGTGAAAAACTGTGACCTCAAGCCGCTTTCTCAAATCGCTGAAGAAACCGAAAAACTGATCACTGAGGCCAAGGCCGGCCGCACAAATATGGACGATCTGGTTGGTGGCACCTTTACCCTGTCTAATCTGGGGGCCTATGGGATCACTTCTTTTTCGCCCATTATCAATCAACCGGAACTGGCTATTTTAGGTATCGATGCGATGGTTGACACCCCAGTTGTTATCGGTGGTGAAATCACCATCCGACCGATGATGAATCTGAGTCTCACCGCCGACCACCGGATCATTGACGGGGCTTTGGCTGCTCAGTTTTTACAGCGAATTGGGGAATATCTCGAAAACCCTGCGCTGTTACTTGTTTAAGTGCTGTGAAAGAAGGTAAAACCATGAAACATATAGCCATAATTGGTGGTGGCCCCGGGGGCTACGTGGCGGCCATTCGAGCGGCCCAACTGGGCGCCCAGGTCACCCTGATTGAAAAAGAAAAGCTGGGCGGCACCTGCCTAAATGTCGGGTGTATCCCCACCAAGGCGCTGCTCCATTCTGCCGAGGTATTAACCGAAGCTAAAAATTCGTCAAAAATCGGTTTAGTCATTCCTGAGGTCGGTTATGATTGGACAAAAATTCAAGCCCATAAGGAGCAGATCAGCACCAAGCTATCCGGCGGCGTCAAAGGGCTGCTTAAGGCCAATGGGGTTAAGATTATTACCGGTTCTGCGCAGTTTTTAAATGATGAGGTCTTGCTGGTGACTGACGTTTCCGGTAAAACTGACGAGTTACGAGCGGATAAAATTATCATTGCCAGCGGTTCAGTACCGGCACTTCCACCGATTCCTGGCATTGATCATCCCAATTGCCTGGATTCCACCGGGGCGCTTTCTTTAAATCATGTTCCGGAGCGACTGGTGATTATTGGTGGCGGCGTCATTGGTGTGGAAATGGCGTCAGTTTACAATCAGTTTGGTTCCAAAGTAACGATTGTAGAAATGCAGCCGGGAATTCTACCGCTTATGGATGGTGAACTGGGCGAAATGCTGTGCAAAAAACTTGTGAGAGATGGGATAAAAATTTTAACGGGTGCGCAGGTGCTGTCAGTCCAAAGTGATGAGCACCAAACGACCGTTAGAATTAAAAAGGACGATAACGAGAGTGACATCTCAGGTGATAAGGTATTGGTGGCAATTGGACGCAAAGCCGAATTATCAACTTTGGGACTGGATAACACCAGCATCAACTGGGATAAAAAAGGGATTAGTGTGAATCCTAAAATGCAGACCAATTTAGAAAATGTTTATGCCGTCGGGGATTGTCTGGGCAAAACCATGCTGGCTCACATAGCTTCTCAGCAAGGTGAAGTTGCTGCTGAAAATGCGATGGGCCATGAGGCCGTTTATGACGAAAAAACCAATCCCTCCTGTGTCTATACCACTCCTGAATTTGCCGGAGTGGGCCTTACTCAGGAGGATATCCGGGGCCATGAAAAAGATTATTCGATTGGCCGATTCCCGCTGGCGGCCAATGGCAAGTCACTGATTATGGGCGCCACCGAGGGGATGATTAAAATTATTTCCGATAAAAAATACAAGGAAATTGTTGGTGTCCATATTCTAGGACCACGAGCCACCGACCTGATTGTTGAAGGCGCGCTGGCGCTGCGGCTGGAATCGACAGTGGAAGAAATTATCTCGACCATTCATGCTCACCCCACTGTTGGTGAAGCGCTTAAAGAGGCGGCCCTGGCGACGGAAAATAGGGCCATTCACTGGAAATAAAGCAAAAACAAACGAGCACAGGCAAAAAGCGCTAAAAACACTTTTTGCCTGTGCTGATTATTTTCTGAATCGAGTGTTCATTGTGATTAATTGGTTCCTTCTTTTGATCCTACGATTCCAGACATTGGATTCAAGAATATAAACAGAATTCCAAGAATTGCCAAAATCATCATTCCTGCAAGGATCGGTCCCTTAAGGGCATCGCCAGTAATTAATGTCGTCATCGCGATCCAGTAAGTTGATAAAAATGCAAATAGATTCATTGCCGCTAGAATAATCGATGTTGCAAGAGCCTGTTGTGAAGATTTTATGATCATACTGACAATCATGAAAACAGCTGGCATACCGATTGAAAATGCAAAACCCGCCAATGCTGTTCCAATCGTAACTAACACAACGTTTCCGCCGAATAAAACCATTGCCATTCCAATAGCGGCTGCAAATAAACCAATTGAGAGAATATATTTTTTTGTTGCTTTAAAGATCTGACCAAATACAGCACCTGCGGCCATTCCGCCAATTGTATAAAATGCCAGAACAACGCCTGCCGTCGTTGAATCCCCTAAATTACCGGCTTCTAACAATGATGACATATTAACCAGCAGTGGATAGATCAGCATGACGGAAAATCCAAATACGCCTGCTACCACCCATAATTTTCCGGGAATTTTTTCTTTCGTTATTACTTTTCCTGCATCAATCGCGCCATTCTGTTTAGGCGGTTCGGGCAAAAAGAAGATTACGGCCAGCAGTGAAATAATACCAAGTGCATGTGGTAAAAAAGCAAAATTCCATCCAAATCCTGCACAAAATCCGCCCAAAAATTGTAGAATCATACCACCAATATTCATTAGAAGTGTAACCATACCCATCATTGATGCTACTTTATCACCTTCATAAAGACCCATCGCTAGAGCATTCGGTAATGGTGAAATAATACCCAGACCGATACCAAAAACTGCACGTTCAATGAGTACCACCGTCCAGCTACTCGCAAAATATGGTGCAACGCCACCAATTATAAACAGTAGTATACCTACAATAGCAAGCGTTTTGTATTTTACCTTATTGCCAGCAAGGCTACCCGCAATCAGCGTTGCCGGTATAACTGTCAGTGATGGTAAGGTTGAAACCAATAATAATGTTGTTAACGATTCTTGGGGGAAGGCTCCAAAAATTACATTAAGCGCAGGAGTAACCGTTCCTACACCCATTGTGATAAAGGCCATGGCCAATACCGCAAATCCAGATAAAGCTGATGTTTTTTGATTCATGTTCGTCTCCTTTAAGATAATTATAATTTAGTGTTTTTTTTAATTCACGATTCGAAGCGGGTATTTTTTTATCAATTATCACAATATGAAGGTATGAAAAATCATATCGATTTATGATTATAAACAGCCCGCCCATATTTATTCAGTTCACTTAAAACCCATTCCATTTTTTTCCGCGAATCTTCACTGCTACCACAGATGCCACCATCCCAAAATATCAACGCCCCGTTTTTGCCATAATCATCAATTGCTTTTTGTACCGATTCTCTTACGACTTCCTCGGATGCACCGGGAAAGGCTGCCGCTGAATGCCTGTCCCAGCCACCGGTAAGTACCAATCGCTTTCCATACTTTTCTTTTTTCTGCCTAAGACTTTCATTTGGCTCGGGTAGCTGACAAATATCCACTCCAATTTCCAAAAACGCGTCGATCAGGAATTGACAGTTTCCACAACAATGAAATTCTGCTAGTGCACCAATCTCATGAATGGCATCAATGATTTTTTTAAAATAGGGTTTATAAAGCGATTCCCAAATTTCCTTTGAAATAAAAGGTCCGTTAGCAGCCGCTAAATCATCGCCTGTAAATACAATATCCGGATGAATATATGCTCCAAAATACTTGACCACCTCAACCAGAAAATCCGTTATCGCCGAAATAAACGCTTCCAGTTCTTCCGGTTCTTCATAAATTGCGCAAAGACCATCCACCCACCCAATCATATCGATCGGAATCAGAAAGATCCCATTGGTATTAAGTATGGCAATATTAACCTTTTCCGGATCACTCATCGATTTGAAACGTTCTGCCATTTCTGGCCAGTCGAGTTCCGCCACCTTTGGAAACTTGACCGTCTCACGCCACTGATCCAAATTTTCCATTGCCCGCCATTTCTCATCAGGCATACGGCCTGCGTCATTTTCCACCCAGCGTATGTTGCAAAAGTCAGTTCCTCTCTGAGGGTCAACTTGCATCCAGAAATCTGGCAGAAACACATTGCTGTCTTCAGCAAATGAAGGTACCCACAATGGTTTTTCTCCATGAGCAGCCATCAAATAATTCTCACGTTTACTAATCATTTTCGCTTCTCTTTTCACCCTTTTGGCTTCGCAACGATTATCTTAACTGATTCATTGCTGTTAATCTTACTCACTCAAGTATTTTCGACTTTCTTCGTATAAGGCTTCTCTTGTTTTGATGTGAATTGCATAATCACCCGAAAAAACGGGTTTTTCTGGGATTGCCCCGGCATATTTTTTAACAAATTCTCTTCCCGTCTCAATTGCCGCTGCTTCATCAACATCTATTGGTACCTGATGGTATGCACCTAACATGATCTTGCCCCCGAACTGTTTATACAAACTGCCAAAATCATTGATTTCTTGTGGTGTCCATGCATCCACGCCTGCTTCAATCATAGCTGGAACCAGCTTTCCACTTTTACCGCAATTGTGTAATTCAACAAAGAGTCCCAGTTCATGGGCATAATCAACAACGTCTTTCAAGTGCGGAACGATTAAGTTGCGGCATGCTTCCAACGAAAAGAAGGAATTTTGTGAAGTTCCCCAATCGTCATGAAAATAAATCACATCAGCATTAAAATCGACCTGATAGTGTTTTATCATTTTTTTGTATATTTTGACACATTCTGCAAAAAAATCATGAACTGCATCTTCAACTTCATCATCAATCATTGTTATTGCTGCATTTTCAAAATCCAGTAGTGAGATCAATCGTTCGAAAAACCCTGTGAATATCCAGGCCTGAACTAGATTAGAGCTATTATATGCATAGTCTTTATTCCGTTTTGCGCTTTGAGCCCAATCCCACGAGTCAACATCCGGCAGGATGATTTTATCTCGCCACTCGGATATATTTCTAAGTGTTGGGTTTCCCGGTATTACCATCGATCCCATCGCTGAAGGTTCATAAACCCACTCAACACCAAAACAATCTTTTCCACCTTTTTGGCTGTCATCCATATAATCACCCGATTCAGCGCTAACGATAAAGCCTCTGGCAATTGCATCTGGATAACAAGCTGGGCATAATGTAGTAAGGTCATAATAATTTGGCAACCATAGCGGTTTTTCACCTTTGTATAGAGCCTTGTAGTTCTCTTTTGGTGTAATTGGCGTATTATAGATTGGCGTTGCCGGTACTCCCGGAAATAGGCTTGGATACTCACCCGTTGGTTCTAATTCAGCTTTTGAAAATTCTACTCTTTTTATCATACTCTTCCTCTTCAAATTATTTATTTCACATAATAACGAATGCGATTGAGTGTTTTACGTATCATCATCTTTAGGGATAATGCTAGAACATTTCTTTACTCATTTTATCAATCTGCTTATCTATTTCTTCATATACTCCTGGAAAATGACTCATTGCCCCGCCGTGAGTTATACAAGGAATATAGAACGACTTACCATTCGCTTTGCAAGCACGCTCGACATCCTCTGCAATTCTTTCAGGTGTCCAATCCGGGAAATCCAGTTCGCCGCTATGAAGTCCACCCATAAAGGATATCTGACGACCATAATTATTAATCAGTTCTGGAATATTGTTTGTATTCATAACTCCCTGAAAAATATCGATACCCATCTCAATCATTGCTGGAACGAGGTTTGCAGCATAGGAATCACTATGGTGAACAATCAGCTCCACCCCGTTGGCTTTATAATAACCGTAGATTTTTTTGTACGCCGGTACGAAGAACTCTTGGAACATTGACGGAGAAAGAAATGAAGATATCTGACTACCCCAATCATCATGGTGGAAAAGAGCATCCGGATGGATCCGATCGATTAGTATTTCAGCAAATTCCAATTCAAATTCTGTAATGTAATTAATCAGTTCATGCATTGCTTCCGGTTCTTCATAAAAAGCCATTAATGAATTCTCCATCCCCATCATGTGATGAGTCATTTCAAATAATCCCGGAGCATACATTGCCGTAACAAACTCTTCATTTCGATTGATTGCATTGGCATGCGCAATCGCCGGTGCCCAAGATTCATCATCCGTTGGTATTAAAGGCTTCTTTACATATTCCTTCCATTTTGTAATGTCTTTTATGACGAGATGTTCTTCATCATGTACTGGGAATCCACCAATTTGTCCTTCCATAAATGTCCATGTAATTCCCCAGATATCTTTGCTGGTTGGACCTGGCATCATCGGAATACCCGTCATCTGGAATGCCGCTTCAAAAATCATATTAAGAAATTCATACTGTTTTACAAAGCGGTCCGGTTTACCGCCCTTTATAGTCTCTAATAAATTTTGTTTTTTTGTAAGCATTCTAATTCCTCCTGTTAAAATTTAAAGATGCACTTCTCATCAACATAATCTTAAACACTGATGATTTCTTTTGCTTTGACAGCGGCACTGCCGGCATCTGGTGCAAATCCATCGGCTCCGATTTCTGCCGCATATTCCGGGGTAACCGGTGCACCACCAACAATTACCTTTTGATCAGGATAAGCAGCTTTGATGGTTTGTACCGCTTCTTTAAGTGCCGGCATAGTTGTGGTCAAAAGACCCGAGCAGGCAACTAGTGTTACCCTTTCGTTTTCTTTGATTGCTTCAACAAATTTTTCTGCTGGTACATCGACCCCAAGGTCAACCATGGTAAATCCAGCGCTCTCGATCATCATAGCAACCAGATTTTTTCCGATGTCATGTAAATCGCCAGCAACCGTGCCAATAATGCAGGTTCCCAATGAAGTTTCGCTATCCCCTGCTAAAAGTGGTCTCAAAACGTCGACGCCTTTTGCCATTGCTTTAGCAGCTATGAGCATCTCCGGTACGAAAATTTCGCCTTTAGAAAATTTGTCTCCGACAACACCCATAGAATCTACCATTGCCTGGAGGATCATAGCAGGTGTACTGCCTTCATCTAAAGCTTCTTGTACCAGAGCCGGTACGAGTTTGGTTTTTCCGATTTCTACCTTTGCTTTTACTTCTTCAATTTTTGACATTTTCTTTCTCCTTACCTTTATTTGCTGAACATGTTCAATTTTATGTGTATTGTAACGCTTTACGATTTTATTGTCAATAAAATTCTGAACATGTTCAGCTCGTTTTCTTTTGAAAAAAAATACACTCTTTGATATAATGTTAAAAAATCTATCATTACAGGAGCATCCATGTCGACTCAACGTGAAAATATCTTAACTACGGCAACTCAATTATTTTATGAACACGGTTATGATGATACCTACTTTTACCAAATAGCCGAAGTTTTAAATATAACGAAATCTTTGATTTCTTATCATTTTAAAACGAAATCTTCATTGGCCAAAGAAGTGACAGAAACTTTTTCTGTTAGAAACAAAAACATCATTTCTTTTAAACTCTAT
Organism: Acetobacterium sp. K1/6; assembly: GCF_034438075.1. NCBI lineage: Bacteria > Bacillati > Bacillota > Clostridia > Eubacteriales > Eubacteriaceae > Acetobacterium > Acetobacterium sp. K1/6. The sequence continues at coordinate 186,159 of NZ_JAXQGA010000004.1, forward strand.
CAGACATATTTTTGCAACAATAAATTTGATTTACAATTAAGTACGGCCATTGAAATAAGGCTTTCGACAGCTTTGATTTTGCAGGATCCAAAAGTTTCCCGCTATATTAGAGAAAGTGCTGATGGACACTATGAAGATATGTTTACACCACACTATAAAAGTTTTTATAAAATCCACGACCGCCAATATCACCTTAACATCAACCGTCAAAATGATGAAATCAGCATGCTGGCAAGGGGTGCTACCGCAGCATCTCATGCGATCATAATCGATTTTATTAATAATATGCTAAAGTGTACTTTGGAAGAGTGTCTTGATTATATCGTGCAAATGAATTTTCGGTTTATGCGTGTTGATGAAAAAAGAATTGCCGAAGTAATTAAAAAAAGTAAGGAAGTTATTGATAAAGTTGGCTTTGAATTCAAGCCATACTTTATTATTGAATAATTCAATAATAAAGTATGGGCGTGTTTTAAGTTCTGTATATTTAATCGCAAAAAATACTAACAGCAATAGCACGATGCTATATACTGTTAGTATTCGTTTTTAATTATTCTTATTCTTCCTCTGTTCAAAGTCTGCTTCAATTTCTGCCTTCCAGCTAGCTGGTATGGGGGTTACTAGCCCGCATTTCGCAAACCACATCGTTGACGACGAAGGCCTTTTTATCAAAAACCACCAGATAAACCAACATCTCATGTTCCCGCAAAAATTCCGCGATGGCTGCCACCGCAATCTTTAAGGCCTGATCCTTGGGATAGCCATAGATGCCCGATGAAATCAGCGGAAAGGCAATCGTTTTACAATCCTGTTTCAGCGCCAGCTGCAGGGAACTGGTATAGGCCCGATGCAGCAGCCTGGCCTCGTTGGCACCACCGCCCTGCCAGACCGGCCCGACGGTGTGGATGATGCGCTTTGCCGGTAACCGATAACCGTCGGTGATCACCGCCTCACCCACCGCGCAGCCACCAATCCGGTCACACTCCGCCTGGAGCTGGTCCGCCCCGGCCGCGGCAAAGATCGCGCCGCAGACGCCGCCGCCCATTTTCAGACCAGTGTTGGCGGCATTGACAATAATGTCCACCATCATTTTAGTAATATCGTTTCGGATGATTTCAAATGGCATATCTCAAGCACCACCCCTTCATTATTTCAATCCTAATATTTCCAATCATTTTTTTATTATATCAGAGTGCTCGATAAAATTAATCCCTTCTTGAAAAAAAGCCATGATGCCGCAAATGGCATCATGGCTTTGAATAATTATCTTATGCTTGATTTAGTAGTCTTTTAGCATTTTTACTTAGTATATGATCTTTTGCTTCTTTATTTTCTGCCGTCGCCATTAGTACGCGCGAAAGGGTGATTGCCTGGGGTAAGGCCGGCCAGTCTGAGCCAAATAACAACTGTTCATAACCGACCTCATCAATTAAATACTTGATGCTATGCTGGGATTGGCTTGACACTTCTGCATAAGTTGCCGGAAATCTTTTTAAATATTCGGCGACACGTTTATATTCGCAGACCCCGCTATGTCCGAAGATAAAGACAAAATCTTTTGGCATTTCCTCAAGCAGACGACCAAATAATTCGACCCGGGTTGACCTTAAAAACTTCCATAGCAATTTAGAGGTCCTTTCCTGATCCACCGGAATTGACCCGGTATGCAAGATAACCGGCAATTCTGCTTCATGACAGGTTCTAAACAGCCTTATTAACGGCTTGAAATCATTTTTAAGCTCAATATCTGATATCTTTAGTTTAAAGCCTTTTGCACCAAGGGCTTTGTATTTTACTATTTTTTCCTCCATCTCCGGATCATCAGGATGAACCGAACAAAATGCTATAAAGCGGTTCGGATAATCGGCGACAATTCTCAGGGCCTCTGGTGAACAATCGCATTTTTTTGTACTTAATGGTAGCACCACATTGATGCCAATCTTATTATCCGCTTGAGACTTAAAACAATTATCATAAGTCCCGCCTTTTTTCATGTCCTGCAGCACCGCATAGGCATTTTGTGCATAGTGAAATATTGGCATTATGCCTTTCCTATTAATATTTAGTTCTTCTTTTGTCCAGTAAGGCACTGAAAAGTCTGTTTTTTCAATTGGCGGAAGCGTCGGAAATGTAAGTTTATTTCCTTTTGACTTTGGATTACTATGCTTAATCGGCAGAACATTGCACATATGCGTATGAAAATCGATGATTTCCAGGTCCTCATCGGTATCAATGACAAACTCACCGGATTCATTTAGTTTTAGGTATTTTTCAGCTTGAACTAACTCTTGCCTGGTTAACATGGTCTATTCTCCCTTCTTATTTTCCCCTCCTGATTCGGTCTGTATCCCTTCAATGACAACGTCCAATATCCGCCTCCCTAAGTCTTTAATGCTTGAGCCAGCGTTTTGATAAAATTCGATATTTGCCAGACCTTGGGTAACGATGTAAGCAACCATTTCGACATCCAGGTTTTCCCGTAATTCCCCTTTTTTTATATACAATCGGATCACGTCCGCAAGCAATTGATAACTTTTGGGAAATTCATTACTTAGTATTTTCTTTCTAATTTCTTGCGGGCATTCATTAATAAAACGATTTTTTAGCTCTAAAATTCTTAAATCCTCATTTCCAAACTGATTTCCTGCTTCAAGCAGTAACATAACATAGGATTTAAAATCCAATTGACTACTTCTATCTTTTAATTCCTCAAGGTTATTTTTTTTTGAGTTTCCAATTTGGCTAAACAAAAAAATGTACACATCATCTTTATTTTCAAAATATTGGTAGAAGCTTCCCTTGGGAATTTCTGCTTGTTTAACAATCTTATTAATGGTTACTTTTTCATAATGATTTTGAGCAAATTCATCAATCGCAACGGCGATGATCTTGTCTTTCTTTTCCTCCGGTAAGTTAAAAAATGTGCTTTTTGGCATTAAAATTTTCCCTCCACGCAAATCATGACCATTAGTCATGTGACTTATGGTCATAATAGCATATCGGTCCTCGTTTGTAAATACATTTTTCATCAGGAGCATCACGCTGCTGTTTCCTGGGATTTCCTAGTCACATATGAGAATATCAGTACTTCTCATTTACGTTAGTTTTTTAGTCCGTTGTTTCTTCAAACATCTTGCAGGGGCTGATTTTTCTGATCTTGCCGGAAACAATCAGTACCGTCGCCAGCCCGATCAAGCTGATTCCGATCGGAGTAAGAAGCACCATGCTAGGATCAACATAAAAATCACAGTTAAGAATCCCGTTGGCCGAAAGCATCAAGGCCAGCAGCGGATTGGTGGTGAAATAACCAGCGACGGCTCCCACCATCGAAGCACCGATAATGACTGGCATTTCACTGATTAAAATCTGACCGATCAGCTGACTAGAGGTAAAGCCCAGGGCCTTAGAAACTCCCAGCCGGGTCCGCTCTCTTAATAGCCGTACCCGAACAACAAGAAACAAAATAAACACAATGATTACCGCAATGACGCCCAAACAGCCGACGACAACAATTTGTACTGACGCTTCAAAAGAATTGAGCATCATTTCAATGGATTCAAAATAGCTGACGCTTTGGATATTCTGATCCATGTATTGATTGTTTAGTTTGGTTACAAATTTTTCCGTATCCAGACCATCGCCCAGATAAATCATCAGATTTTTCTCCTCAAAGGACGGCACCAGTTTTTTCATCCCGGCAGTAGTGATAGCGGCTCCTTTCCCAAGCATGTTAAACTGCTGGATGATCCCGACCACCAGATATTCTCGTGTTAAACCATTGTAGTCAATGGATACCGTATCTCCCATCTTCGCACCAATACTATTTAGAACGATACTCGTGATGGCAATCTCATTATCATTTACCGGCATTCTCCCCTTCACGCAGGTATCAACCTTCAGTCGTTCATAATCTTCTGTTATTCTCGTATTCGCTCCACTTTCTTTTCCCTCATACTTAATAATACTCTCAAAGAAAGTGAGCTTGATCACCTCGTCAACACCTTGCATTTCCTCAATTTCTGCGAATATTTCCGCTTCATTGTCCGATACTGACACCTGAACATCCGCTGTTTCTAGTCCAATTAATTTTATCATGGCTGTTTGATCCACCGAAAAGTTGTAATAAGCCGCCAATGAAAATACCGTTACCAGACTCAGCAGCATGATAATGACGCCGGCAATCAAATTCTGCCTTTTGTTTTGAATCAGCATTTTTAATCCCATTGCCGGATTTAGGCTCAGTTTTGTCTGCTCCAGCGGAATTCTGTTTTTTTCGAAATGATGGGTTTGCACGCCGTTTCTCAGGGCCGTTAACGGGGTGATCCGTTTAATCTTAAAAGCACTGAAATAGGCAATTCCCAGCACCAAAATCATGACCATGCCGAGGCTGACGATAACAGCGACCGGATAGATTCCCATGGTCCAGCTCAACCCAATTGACGAGGACACCACATTGGTAATTACCGGTGAAATAAAAAATGATGCCCCTAGTCCTACGATAAAACCGACTATGGAAATGATCAGGTATTCCAGCAGCGTGGCACAAATGATCTGGTGGGTGGTATAGCCCATTGCTTCCAGGGTTCCGATATTTTTAATGTTATTCTCAATATGGGTGATGGTTGAAAACTTTATGACAATGGCTGCAATGGCTAATATAATAAGCGAGAACGACAGTAGCACCGCCATAATAATATTGATAAAAATAGCGACCCCAATCTTCATGCTTCCATATACGAGACTAAAATTGCCGTTGCCATCTGGGATAAGGGTCCTTGTTTTTTCGATATATTGCGATTCAAAGGCTTCGGCATCATTGATATCGTCCAGAATTACAGCACTATAACTAACCGTTAAGCCAAACTCCGGTTGTGCGATTAGTTCATTAAACTGCTGATCTCCCACGAATAATTTATACATACTCACATTTGACGGACTGGCAAACATCAAATCTTCATAAAACCCGGCGATTTCAAGATCAATGCTGGCGTCATCCACCATAAATTTCAAAATGTCTCCGGTTTTGTAACCATTGGCAACCTTTAAAATATAAGGAACGACCACCCCATTTTCCGGCATTACCGCCGCCTCATCAATTAAATCCACCTGAGATATTTTACGGCTGGTATCCAAATTTAAGAACAGCGAGGAGATACTGTAAGCCTTCTCCCCGATACTCACATCCTGAAACTTAGATGCTAAGGACATAATTCCCGGTTCTCTTTCACCATAATCGTAGGTTTCACTGGCTTCATAAATGGCCTGAATCTCCTGATCGTTGGTGCCATCGGTAATCGAAACAAAATGAGCCCCATTGTTCTGGGTATTTTTTACATCGATAAAGGTTCCCAGATTTGAAAGGACGCTGATTCCCACATAGAGAAGAATGGCGGCGATGGCAATCAGAATGATCAGGGTGGCCGTAGCCACCTTGGCTTTTTTAATATTATTGGTCGCAATCATCCGAATGTTCATGGCTACCAACCCATTCTTTCCAGAAATTCGCGCAGGATTTTATGTCGTTCCGGATCGTCTTTAACATAGGTGCCGAGACTCAGCTCATCGATGATGACCCCATCTTTTAAATAAAGGATGCGGTTGGCCCGGCGGGCCGTTTTGATATCATGGGTCACCATGATGATACTCTGGCCCGAGGCGTTCACCTCGGTCAGCACATCCAGCACATTGATGGCATTGGTCGAATTAAGGGCCCCGGTGGGTTCATCCGCAAAGACGATTTCCGGGGCATTGATTAGCGCTCGAACAATCGCCACCCGTTGGGCTTCGCCGCCGGAAAGCTGAGACGGATATTTGTGATAGCACGCATCATTTAGTCCCACCTGCTGCAGCAGTTCCCTGGCCCGAGCAGCAATGGCCTTTTTGTCGCGGCTGACCAGCAGGCCTGAAATCATAATATTATCGAGCACCGTCATGGTATCATTGAGATAGATCTGCTGAAACACAAATCCGCAATGCTTACGCCGAAATACCGCCAGTTTGTCATTGGAATAGTTTGAGATCTCCTCACCTCTAAAATCAATGGTTCCCAGGCTCGGCTTATCCATCCCGGAAAGCGCATAAAGCAGGGTGGACTTTCCCGAACCCGAGCTCCCCATGATGACCGTAAAGTCTCCGCCATTAATTTCTAAGTTGAGATTTTTTAGAACATGCTGCATGATGCTGCCGTTTGAATAGGTTTTACTGAGCATTTCCGCCTTTAAAATGGTGTGCTTCATTATTTTCCTCCCGATTAATTAAATCGGTCTTAATCCCGATGATAAAAGACCATGGTCCGCTTTGGCTTTCCATGGCCCTATTATATGTCAACTGTTCTTAACCGGTCTTTTACCAACTCTTATTAAATCCTTATCTGTTTCTTAACGAGTCTTTTTTTTATAATAAGACGACCTTAAACCACCTTGATACACAACTCAACAACGAACCCATCCGCATTATAACAATGGATGCTGCCATCCATACCGGTCATAAACTGCCGGGCCAGATAAAGTCCCAGCCCAGATCCCGGGGTGTTTTGAACCGCTTCTCCAGAACCGCGAAAAAACTTTTCAAACACCAGCGGGCATTCATCGGGATTCACCCCATCCCCATAATCTCGGATTTTGACTTCCAGATACTGCTTATTTTTGTCCAGATTAAACCAAATGTCGATAGCAGTATCGGCATATTTATAAGCGTTACTGATAACATTGTCAATCACCTGCTCCAGTCGCAGCGGATCACAACAAATCAGACATTCGACCAAATCATTTTTTAAGCTGATCTTCCCAAAATGATCCATATCCTTAAACATCTGGATCAGGATAGTACTGGGCTGTTCACTCACATGAACCGCTAGCATTTCCAGTTCTTCCAGGGTTGCGTGGAAGAGATTGCTAATCAGCGCATCAATAATATCTGCTTTGGAATCGATCACGGTGATTTTTTCGATGCTTTCGGTGAGCGTCATTACCGCAGTTGACTCCGGTAAATCCTCACTTTTCACAGTTGCCAGTTTGATCTCCAGGAGCTCACAAATGGCCTTAATGGTCGCCACCGGTGTTTTAATATCGTGGGATAGTTCCGCCACCAACTCTTTTTTGCTGATATTGGCCGCATATTCTCCCTGTCGGGCCTTTTTTAGTTCTTCCCGCATCAGATCAAAACTTTCAGTGAAGGCGCCAAAGTAATTGCCTCGATCCATCGGTAGCCGAAATTCCAGATCACCATCGGCAACCTTCCGGGCAAACTGTTTCATCACTCCAAAGGGCCGAAGAACAGAAGTATACACCAACCCCAAAACCAGATAAACCATCATCAACATAATGCCAAAGGTAAAGGAGATTATTGTCAGCAGATTTGTTTTCATGACTACTTCTTCACTGCCGTTGGTTAGAAAGATGATCTTACCTAACACCTCTTGTCGGCCATCAGATGTAGTCAAATCCATGATGGTCTGACGATTCTTGATGCCATCAAACAGAAGCGCCTGATAGTTTTCATCTGCAACAAGAGTGATCCGGTAAGACATCTCCGCAATCGTACCGGATTTTTCTACCTCACCTTGGGTCCACTCTTTTTCAATCGTTTTAACAACGTGGTTAATCTCTGCGACGTTCACCTGATTAATCTGGGTGGTATTTATCGTGATGACTGCGGCTATATAAATGGCCATCATCAGTACCGTAAACAGGATAACGATATTTCTTATTTTCATCTATTTCCTCAACTGATCGTTTTGTATCTGAATAATAAAGACCAAAGCTATCCGTTTTCCCGGGTTTCAAACATATATCCGGTGCCCCAGATGGTTTTAATATATTTGGGTTGATTCGGGTTTTCTTCGATTTTCTCACGGATTTTGCGGATATGGACATTCAGGGTGCCATCACTAAAAAATGCATCTCCCCAGATCATTTTAAATAACTCGTCTTTAGCAATCACCCGGTTTTTATTTTCATAGAGGTATAAAAACAGCTTGAATTCCTTTGTTTTAAAACCCACGTCTTTTCCATCCCGATAGACTTTCATGGCATCCTTGTCAATTCTCAGGTTGCTATAGTTGTTTTTCTCTTGATCCTCAGAACCGACCGTATCGCTTCGCCCAGATTTTTTAGCCGCACCTTCATACCGCTTGATAATCACCTTTACCTTGGCCAGCAAAACACTCAGAGAATAGGGTTTTTTGATATAGTCATCCCCACCAATATTAAGGGCAATCAGAACATCATCATCACTCTGGCGGGCGCTGATAAAAAGAATCGGGATATCCGTTTTTTGGCGGAGTGCCTTACACAATTCAAACCCACTGTCATTTCCCAGATTGATATCCAGCAAAATCAGTTTAACCAGGTTGCTTTCCATGAACAAAACACAATCATTAAAATTGGTCACAAAGGCGCAGGTCACGCCAAACATTTCAAAATATTCACAGGTCGCTTTGGCAAGTTCTATTTCATCATCGACAATTAAACAGTCCCAGTTCACACTTACTCCAATCCTCCCGAAAGCATCGGGAAAGTCATCCAATTTGATTAGGTACTAATCCTTAATTAAATCATATCATTATTCTGCCGCAATTGCATCTGGTTTGAATTCGAATTACTGGCTGTTATCACTTAGATCCACTCAAAAAAAAGCATGTCCTTTGATTAAAAGAAGCATGCCTTTTCTTAATTCTTAGAAAAATATTTATCTATTGCGGTCTTTGACCGCCCTGACCGGGTTGACCCTGACCACCCTGGCCCGGCCCACCCATGCCGGTCTGGCCATTACTGGTAACCACGCCCGTCAGGGGGATTTCCACCGTCTGGCTGCCACAGGTTAGTGTATAAGTGGAACCCTGGACCAAATCTGGGGTGCTGATCACCACCGATTGATAGGTTTTATCCGGCGTATAGGAAACCACCTTATTGCCACTGGCATCGGTTAACTTTACTTCTGTCCCCGCTGCACAGGATGATGTGAGGTTATAAAGCAATGATGCCTGGGTCGATGTTTCTGAAAATGATTGAGCCATTCCGGTACTACCGGCAATAACCACGGTTCCGCCACTGACATCGGCGCTGCCATTATAATCCAGGGCGCCATTGCCGCTATTGGTGGGGCCACTGACCGTCACCGTGCCACCGGAAATATAGAGATTCCCGTTGCTATCGAGTCCGTCTCCGGCTGCATTAACATCGATAGTGCCGCCGGAAATTGAAACATAGACGTTTGAGTCATTTTGCATCGCAGCACCACCGCCTTTTACACCGGTATCGGTTTCTGCGGCACTGGCACTGGCGCCATTAAGCCCGTCATCCGATGAAGTAATATTAATGGTTCCGTCTTCTACAATAATCGCAGTCCCTTCAATCCCCTCGGTGCTGTTTTTAATGGTAATCGTCCCGCCACAAATGTAGACATAGCCTTTTGTGTTATCATCAGCATTCTTTGAGGTCATCCCCTTGCCTGCTGAAGAATCAATGGTAATGACACCATCTTTTATTTTGACACTGTTTTTACCACTGAACGCATCATCTGCTGAGGTGATATTATAAATACCTCCGCTAATCACCAGATCATCTTTTGACACAATCCCGTGGTTATCACTTGTTGTAATATTTAGGGTTCCTTCGCCATTGATGGTCAAATCTTCTTTGCTGAAAATAACCCCATCAACATTATTTTCATCGGTCTGAACATAGGTACCACTATCGGTTAAGGTATTGACGGTGTTTTCATTCAATGTTACAAATACCTTGTCGGCACTTTTTACATAGATCGGGGCATTGTCTGAACAATTGATGGTCGCGCCACTTAGCACAATCTGAATCTTATCGCTATCGGCCGCTGCCACGACGATCTGCCCGTCCGTCAAATTCCCGGTGACCACATAAGTCCCTTCTTTCGTAATGGTAAGCACGCCATTACTGGCGGTGGCACCGTCACCGGTTACCTGAATGTCACTGCCATCCAGAGTTACAGTAACTGCACTGGTGTCATCATAGGTTGTTTTCTGATCGCGATCAGTAAACTCCGGATCGACAACAATTGTCGATGTGGGTGATACTGCTGCGGTTAAAACTGAGGCGGTTTCTATCACCGCCGCCGCAGTGGTTTCTGCCGGTGCTGTCTCGGAATCCAAACTGCATCCGGCAACCACTACCATGATAAACAATAAAAATGGTATGAAAATCTTTAGTTTTTTCATTAAACATCCTCTCATTTCTCTCTTTTTAAAATATTTTTACGAAGCATTTTTTAAGTCCTTTTTATTCTCAGGCAGTTGAAGAACCTTTAGCATCGCAATGGGAATCTTACAATAATTCTGTGATACCCGTCTCTTTTATTTTAATTATAAGCGGGCAATGTGATGGTTATATGGATAAATGCTGTTTTTTTATTGATATAAGCCGTGTTCTTATTTTAATTGGTTGTTTTTTGTTAATTAAATATTGTAGCATCGTTATTTTATTTTTTTTGCAAAGCCCGCTTGACATTTAATGCAAAGCGAACTATACTAATAGTGCAAAGCATGCTATGCAATTTAGTAGAAGGTGACCAATGAAAACACGAATAAAAGAATTACGAAAAGAGCGAAAACTATCTCAGGAAGAACTGGCACTGGAAGTAGGAACAACCAGACAGACTATTACCTCCATCGAAGTGGGCAAATATACTGCTTCTCTGGTGCTGGCCTACAAAATCGCCCATTTTTTCGGGCTGACCATTGAAGACGTTTTTGACTTTTCAGAACTAAATGAATTTTAGGAGGCAGGATCATGGAAAAATTTAGAACCACGATTAAACGAAGAATTGCAATTTCTTCAGGAATGGCATTTATTGCCATGGTGTTGGGGGTTTTTAGTACTTATTCAATAATTATTACGGACCACTCAAGTGCAACACACTCTGATGGTTTTGTGGCGGGATTCCAGTTTGGTCTGATTGTCAGCATTTTCGGACTGGCGGTCTTTGATATCATCAAGCTGAGTCTGACAATCAATGACGAGACCAAGCTAAGAATATTGTACAACAAGGAGCATGACGAGCGGCTAATCGCAATCCGTAATAAAGCTGGTGCACCAATGATTGTAGTTACTTCTGTCATGATGATTATTGCTGCCATAATTGCCGGGTATTTTAACATTGTCGTTTTTTATACGCTGGTCGTCGCTGTATCTGCTCAACTATTGATCAGCGCCATGGTTAAGCTTTATTGTACGAAAACCATGTAGTGGTGCCTGCTGATGAGAAAACGTATTCTATTTCCAGCTACCGTTATGATCATACTGTTTTGTCTGGGGTTGGTGTTCATTAACTGGATAATCCTACCCCTGCCGGATTGGGCCGTACGCAGCATTGGTTTTATGATGCTAGCCGATCTACCGGTGCTGGTTTATTCCCGAATAAGATTTGTGCAGAACAATCCGTGAAAGAAATGGAGCTCATTAAATGAAAACCAATATGAGAAAAGAACTGAAAATTGGAATCCTGCTATTTGCCATTTTTAATCTTATCAATTTTTTCAGCAAAAATATGCTCCCGGAAATGCCAGCATTGCATTTTATCCTCGGGGGACTGGTGGGACTGGCTCTTTGTCAGATTATTATTGGTATCTTACCTGAGTCTACTTACTTGAAACTAAAAAATTTCAAAACTCCTCAATAAAAGGAACCCTCAACAATGTTGAGGGTTCCTTTTATTGAGAGTGCTATATTTAACGATATTCTTATTCTACTTTAACCACTTTAGACAGCCTCTTCAATCGGGTCCATTTCACAGCAACACGTTCCATTTTGATATTTCTGCATCTTTCGATTTTTCATTTCCCGATAGGCAAACTTGCTGCCTTTTTTACAGCCATCATCTTTTACCATCAATACCGAAATCCCTTCCATCAATAAGGTCATTTCACATTGACGAGGACAGACTTTGCAGAAGAGCTTGATTTCTCTGACGCCATCATCCACTTGTATTCCATCTTTTCCTTCTTTTAAATGTGTGTCGATCATTGATTGGACCTCCAAAACTTTTAGTCTGAAAACGGATCGAATTCGGCATCACTGGCATTGTTGCTTTGAACGCCGTTGATCCCTGGCAGCATTTTTAGTAACTCTATATCTTTTTTGAATTATAACACAAATCGAATAGATTGTTAAATAAATAACCAATGGAAACGTTATCTGTTTTGGAAGCTTAATTTTTTATAAAGACTGCTTTTAAGCAGTAGGGGGGAAAATAGCCTATCGTATGAAACCAAATGGTTACATGCACTGATTTTAATATCTCCTTGTCCGGTTTCGCACAAATATTAACTTAAAGTTCTTTGATTATATCCTGAAAATTATTGTATTTTTAACTATTTATGATTATAATCGAATATAGAGGTGATAAAATGAAAAATAGAGACCTATACCTGAATAAACTAATTCAATTCAGAGACAAGCCACTTATAAAAGTGATAACTGGGATCCGGCGTTGCGGAAAATCCACGCTGTTACATTTATTTGAAAAACACCTGCTTGAAACCGGCATTTCAGCGGATTATATTATTCGCATGAATTTTGAATCCTTTGAGTTTAACGACGTTACCAATTATAAGGAATTACATACGCTCATCCAGAATCGTCTGACCAATAAAGATGAATGTCATTATCTTTTACTGGATGAAATCCAGCAGATTCCGTCTTGGGAAAAGGTGGTCAATTCCTTTTTGGTGGACGCCAATGTTGATATTTATTTAACCGGGTCCAATGCCTATTTATTGTCCTCCGAACTTTCCACCCTGCTATCCGGCCGGTATGTGGAAATTAAGATGCAGCCGCTATCCTTTAAGGAATATCTGGATTTTACCGGAGACAACAAAGAGGCCCTTCCCCAATTGTTCGCAAACTATCTTAGATACGGTGGGCTTCCTACCATCACCGATCTGCTTGATCGGCCGGACACTATCGGCCCTTTTTTAGAAGGAGTCTACAACACGGTTTTAATCAAGGATGTCATTGAGCGAAATAAGATCCGGGATCCGGCTCTGCTCGAAAATATTTTGAAATATATCGCCGCCAACATCGGCAATGTTGTGTCAACTAAGAAAATCAGTGATTACTTGACCAGCAGCGGCCGGAAGGTAACCACTGAAACCATTGACAACTACTTGAAAATGCTGGAAAATGCCTTTATTATTTATAAAGCCAATCGATATGACCTCAAAGGCAAGCTTTTTCTCAAAACTCTGGAGAAATACTATCTGGTGGATATGGGCCTGCGTAACCAGCTAACTGGCCTGTATAATACTGATTATGGACATGTCCTGGAAAACATCGTTTATCTGGAGCTTTTACGGCGAGGTTATGCTGTAACGATTGGAAAAATCGGAACCTTAGAAGTCGATTTTGTCGCAACAAAATCTGATGAAAAAAATTATTATCAGGTTTCGGCTACCATTCTGGATGAAACGACCAGGCAGCGGGAATTGCGACCCCTGGAAGCTATTTCCGATAACTATCCTAAATTTATTCTTACCATGGATAACCCTGTTTTTAATGACTATTCCGGAATTAAAATTGTCAATATCCTTGATTTTCTACTAACATAATACTATTTGCACCCTAAAAATCCTCCTTATTTCAGTGCTTTTCAACTGAAAGCAAGGGGGATTTTGAAGTTTTTTGTTGCTTTATTCTTTACACAATCATCCGACATGTAACGGATGTATCCAGCTATGTTAAATGTATTGTTTTAGCTTGACAAATAGTCGCTAAAAATTTACAGTTAGGTTAACTATACTAAATTAACCCTGTTGTCTATCAAAACGCATCGATGTTCACCCTGACCACATGTCACTTAGCACCTCTGTCAGACGCGAAATCTTATCATAATAATTAATCACTATGTTTTAGCGTCCATCAAACATAGGTTTAAACAGGATACAAGGAGAATCGATATGGGTTTTAGCCCTAAAAATGATCCACCAGAAAAAAATCTGAAATGATTCCTAAAATTTGGGAAGAAAAGCAGGATCATATTCAAAAACTTTTTCGACAACACCATGATAAGAAGAGCCCGGAGCCCGAGGATAATACGCAGGTTTTTGTCGACTCCCAGCGAAGCAACTGGAACGTTACAGATCGATTTCAAGCCTTGATCGAAGAATCTGAAACAGTCTATGAAATAATTAGCCCGGAGGGCATTATCACGTTTATCAGTGATGCCGCAACCAAGGTCGTCCACTATCAGCCGGACAAATTAATTGGCGAGAAAATATTTAAATTCTACCAAGATGAGGACCTGACGAAATTAAAGGGCATGATCAGCTACGTACTGGCAAATCCTGGTGCCAAAACCCAAAATATATTAACCTATAAAAAAAAGACTGGTGAACGGGTTCATTTGGAAGTCAACATGCAAAACTTAATAAGCCATCCCGCCATTGAAGGAATTATCCTGAGTTTTACCAATGCTACAACACGTGTCAAAGCAGAAAAAAAACTCAATTATACAATTACCCATGACGAGCTGACTGGCCTGCCCAATCGACTCCATTTCAAAACACTTCTCGCTGAGCAGTATGCACTTTCCCAAAAAAACGGCATCTCATTAGCCGTATTGATGCTCGATTTTGAGCGGATTAAATATATCAGTGACGCTTTGGGCACTCAATTTGGCGATCAGATGATCATGAAAATAATGATCCGGCTCAAAGCATTCCTTAAAAAAAATCAAATAATTGGACGTTATTCCGAAAACCAGTTCGGTATTATTGCCAGAAACCTCGCTAGTCGAGAAGCCTACGCGACCATGGCTCGTGAAATCACCGCTTTATTTTTACAGCCGTTCAAAGCTGCTAATTATGAATTTGAAATCGCCATGAGTATGGGAATCAGTCTTTACACTGAGGATGCCAAAGGCAAGGATCCCGATGATCTGGCCGATGAAAGCGGTGAGTTCCTGATTAAACAAGCCAATATTGCCCTGCTTTGGGCAAAAAAAGAGGGGCCGAACAAGTTTAAATTCTATTGCACGGATTTCAGCATTCAAAATTATAAACAATTCGAATTGCGTAGCGATTTTATTAAGGCGATTTACCAGAGTCAGTTTGAAATATTTTATCAACCGATAGTCACCCTGAAAGAGACAAAAATCCTGGTTGCCGAAGCTTTGATCCGGTGGAATCATCCCGTCTGGGGACTGGTTTCTCCCGACGAGTTCATTTATCTGTCAGAAGAAACAGGAAGTATCATTGAAATGGAAAAATGGATGCTTAATGAAGTTTGTCAAAGCTGTAATAAAACCTTAAACGAAGGGTTTCCCAAGCAAAATGTGATGGTTAATTTTTCCAGCATTCAGTTCTACGAAAAAAGCTTTGCCCTAACGATAAAAGAAATTCTCACAAAATTTTCTCTGGATCCGAAGTTTTTAATTGTCAAGGTTACTGAAGATCTTTTGCTTGATGACTCGGAAAATATCCGAAACAATTTAAAAGAACTTCGGTCAATGGGTATTAAAATAGCTCTTAATGATCCCAACTTCAGCTTTATCGGTTTACAGAACTTTAATATCGATATCCTTATCCTGGACGGATCCTTTTTAAATAACGTCCTGACCGTCACAGCAAGTGCATCAATTGTGCAGAGCATTATTGAACTTACCCGGCAACTGAATATCAAACTGGTCGCAGTCGGAATTGACAACTGGGAACAAAAAGCCTTTCTGGAAAAACTCAATTGCTATGCCGGACAGGGCGATTTCTATTCAAAACCCTTACCTAAAGATGAATCTAAAACAATTCTAAAAACTGGGATCAGTGATCCCGAACCTCTTCTTCCCCAAAATACTTATGCTCCGCTCGTTAACGAGCGCGATGAACTAACAAAGATTCTTTTTGAAATTCAGACCATTGTAAAAAGAAATACAATTTTTGAGGACAGCAGTTTTACCTTCGATTCACCCTCAGTTTATTTTAAAGGGCTGGCCAACCAATAGCTGCTGTTGATAGCAATTATTTCCTCGATTTATTATGGCTTGCTGATGCTTTATTTTTAAACAATCACGCGAACCTCAAATTTTTCCTGACATGTCGGACATTTCACAGTGTGTTTTCCCCGCTTAATCGGGAGTTGCAACGTCTTTTTACAATGGGGACACTTCCGGTAACGGTATCTGCCGATCCCTTTAATTCTTCGCACCAAGATTCTGGTTGCTTTTTTTACCGGGTTCCAGAGCCTCATGAATTTTTCATTTTCCATTCGCCGTCTGCTGATATTTCGGGAAAAACTTCGCAGCAGTACCAAGAGAATTAAACCGTCTGAAAAAATCGTCAAAACTAGCGAATCAACCTTCAAATTGATCATCATCGCTCCCAAGCCCATAAACAACCCTAAATAATAGAGCTGATCAATCCCATAGCGGCCGGTCATGAAGCGGACCAGCTTATTTTTCAAACTTTCCATTTATCGTCTCCTAATTAATTTAATCACAGGTTCTAAAATATTAAGCCTAAAAACGAAAGCAAAAATTGGATGGCGTAAAAGCCAATAAACAGCTTAACAATAGTTCCCAAAGGAGAAAAATTTGATGATCGCCGACCAGAAAACCAGCTGCGTTTGCCACTTAATTGACTCAACAGGTTCTGATATTTTTCATTGCCCGGTTCCATCTCAACAGCCATTTTGGCATGCTCAACGGCAATATCCCGGTAACCCAGGCCATAGTTTGCAATGGCACTGTAGAAATGCCATTGGGCACTTCGATCTGACAGATGATTGAGGATATTAATTGCCTCTTCATAATTTCCCATATTGATATGGTTTGCTGCTGCTTCAAAACTATAGGTCTGCCGCTGGCTCGAATATGCCCCAAAAATCCACGCAAAGGGATCAAAACCTTCAAAGGGGTCTGCCTGGCCGCTACGACCATCACTACTTGCATAGCGATAGGTATACGTTCTGGTCTGTCCCGAATTGCCTTGTGAAAACGGACTGGCCGTGCCATGGGCATTGCCATAAGCGAGATTGGCTTTACCGCTTTTGATCAAATCATAGGCAGCATTGACCTCGCTCATTTTTCGGGCGGCTTCCTGATCCCCCGGATTCAAATCCGGATGATATTGCTTCGCCAGTTTTTTATATGCTTTTGAGACGTCCTCATCACTGGCAT
Organism: Acetobacterium sp. K1/6; assembly: GCF_034438075.1. Classification (NCBI taxonomy): domain Bacteria; kingdom Bacillati; phylum Bacillota; class Clostridia; order Eubacteriales; family Eubacteriaceae; genus Acetobacterium; species Acetobacterium sp. K1/6. The sequence goes on from NZ_JAXQGA010000004.1 coordinate 203,298, forward strand.
CATGAGGGACACCTAAAACTTGATAGGGATCCAAATTCATTATGATTCCACCTTATCTGCAAATTTATTTTAAAATCAATTGTGGAATGATTGTACCGCTAAATGTTTAGGTTTTGTTTAAATAACGTTAAAAATAATATTGTTTTCTTTTGATTCAACTATCATTTACGAAAAATGATTGACTAAACGAGGTCATTGCATTAAAATAAAACCGACGGTCGGTTTTATTTTGAAAGGAGGAAACAATGTCTAAATGGGAAACAAAAGAAAAGCGAATCGATGATATTGTCAATAGCGCTGTCGAAATTTTTCTTGAGAAGGGTTACGAAGGTGCATCCATGGAGGCGATTGCAAAAAGAGCACAGATCAGTAAAGGCGGTTTATATCATCACTTTAGCAGCAAAGATGAAATCTTATATTTTGCAAACGAAAAATTAAACGAACCGATTTATGAATATGTCCGCATCGCTGCGGAAAATCCAGACGCCGTTGAGGGGATCCGCTTTTACATCCAGAGCTATGTCAGTTACTGGTTGACGCACAAGAAGGAGCTGACTTTTTTCTTTCTAACTATGGTTAAAGCCCTTTCGTCTCCAGAAATGTGGCAAGTCTATGAGGATTACTATGATAATATGACCAACTTTATCAAAACGCTCTACGACAGAAGCGTCAGCAGCGGTCAGTTTAGCAAACACAATACCCGTGCAAGTGCAATAACCCTTGTCTCCGCACTTGATGGTGTATTATCTTCTCTGGTAATGAGTAAGAATACAAATTCAGATACCATTATCGAAGATTTTGAGGACCGGTTTATCACTTCTGTTTTAGACCAAAAGGTTTTAGAATCCACACAAGAGGAGCACTATTAAAATGAAAAGAATCGGGATTTTCTACTTTTCAGGTACTGGCAATACTGAAATTATCGCCAGACTGTTATCGGCATCCTATCAACGAAAGCACATCAAAGTTGAATTATTCAGGATTGAGGATATTGTAAATCATAAAACACCGTTGATCACTAATGAATTTGATATGATTGGTGTCGGTCATCCGGTCTTAGGATTCGGTGCTTCCAGCATTACTGAGCAGTTTGCCAAGATCTTGCCCCCTTGTTCGGGAAAGAAGGCCTTCATATTCAAAACTGCCTCTTCTGCACATTACATTAACCATGGTGCATCCGATTCGATCATTCATACAATGGAAGAAAAAGGCTATCTGGTATTTCATAATTCCATCTTGGCCATGCCCTGTAACTGGTTTATAAAATATGACGATCAACTAAATAAACAATTATATGGCGCCGCTGTAAAAAAAGTTGATAAAATAGTCACCGACACCATCAATGAACAGGCGCAGCAATTAAAAATCAATGGGATTCTTAGTAAATTTCTTCGAATTCTCTACTATGGTGAAGAACATTATGGGGCAAAATATTTTGCGAGAGGTCTTTCAACATCTGATAACTGTAACCTCTGCAACAAATGTATCCGTAATTGTCCGACAAATAACATTCTCGAAACTGCGGGTCAAATCCGTTTTGGCTCCCATTGCATTTGGTGTATGCGCTGTATTTACGGATGTCCTACTCACGCCATACAAGCAAGAAATCTGACCGGCTGTGTTGTCGACCCCTACACCGGCGGGTTTAATATTGATAGCATCTTAAATAACCCAGAGATCAATGGTAACTTTGTAACCGAAAAATCAAAGGGTTATTACAAGCATTTTATCGCGTATTTTAAAGAAGCTGAGTAACTTCTACTGATCCGATTTATCTCTTCTGTGATAAAATCCCAATGGTGGACCGCCCGGGCAGCACAAAATAATTATCCCCCAGAGTCACCCCGATTTTGGCGGTTTCGCCGGCAAACAGGTCAAAAAGACGTTTCTGTTCCACGGTTGACCATTCTTCGCCGTTTCCGGGAACATAATCCTTTACCGACTGCCAGCCTGACACCTCTTTGACCGCATCCGCCACGAACACCTTGCCGGTATTAACTAGCAGATTCATCACTTCATCAATCATAAAGAGATCCATAGAATCCTTCAGGGTTTTGGCATAATCATCCAGCTCGGTACCCACGGTAACAATGTAGGGAAAGACCGGGTCTCCCTGATTGACATAACCTCGCAACAGCTCGCTTTCAAAGACTACACCATTGACCTTTACCCATGCATCAGTTTTTTCGGTAATCTGAGCTTCAAAATAAATGACTTTGGGTATGGCAATCTTTTGAACCATTTCATAGATGGGTTCTAGAATATCCAACATCGCTTCATTTCCTCTTAAGTGCAGTTCATTATCCAAGGTTTCCATGTCATAGGAAAAAGGATACTTTTTTAAAATTTTATCGTCCATTTTACGTCTCCTTTGTTGTAGTTTTCTTTTATATACCCATTTATATGATGGTGCCGTCACTAAATTTTGTATCTAAAGCAAATATCTCTCGTTAAACTATAATTGTTCAACCCGATTTCGACCCCGTTTTTTTGCCAGATAAAGGGCATCATCGGCCCGCTTGATGAGGGTTTCAATGGTATCCTGTGGCTCAAATTGCGCAACCCCAAAACTCATGGTAACCTGATGAGGTGCTAATCTGGAGAAATCTTCGATTGCCAGCCGGAGTTTTTCCGCCAGAAAAACAGCACCGCCAATCTGCGTATTCAAACAAATAATCATAAATTCTTCACCACCCCAGCGCCCACAAATATCCGTTTCTCGGATCGTTTCACCCATTATTTGGGTGATTTCTTTTAAAACTCTATCCCCGTACAGGTGCCCGTAGTTATCATTGATCTGTTTAAAAAAGTCAATATCACCAATTAGGATGGCAAAATCTTTGCCGGTTTTTCGATAATTGCTGATTTCTAAAAATAGAATCTCATCCAGTTTAATCCGATTGTAGATCCCGGTAAGACTATCGGTGATAGATAAGATGGCCAATTCGTGATTTTTTCGCTCTAAATTTTTTAGTGCTTCTTGCATACTGAGTTCATAATAGCTGATTATCAGAATCATGCCCAGATATGAAAAGCCAAGATTAAGTAGGCCAACATTAGTAAAACCCTGGGTTTCCCAATTCGCATAATTTAAGAAGATAAATATTAAAACCATTAGGGAAAAACTAAATGTAAAAATTCGGCCGCCCTTTCTTCCTAGCAAAAAATAAGCAGTAATGGGAACGACGACTATCCAAACAAGTACATAGTGATTAAATCCCACAAACCAGAATAAACTAAGCAGAACAAAAATTTCAATAGCTACTATTAAGACCGCCGTAAAAAAGACAAAATGCCGTTTGTGAAAATCATAAAGCGCAAAAAATGCCAACACACCGCCAATTAAATTACTGACCATCACTGGATAAAGCTCGATGGCATAGGCAACAAAGGAAAAAACGAATAGCACAAAAATAGCGATTGGCAGGACACAATTAATCATCCGTACCCGCCGAAACTGAAGATCCTCGGAAGTGAATCTAAAATCGTTGGTAAGATATTTATTAAATAACTTTGAAAACATCTGTATCACCCCATTAATAAAACGCTTTGCTCGAATTTTAATCAGACCTCACCGTCTCATTATTATATGCATTTTCAAACTAAAAAGAAACCCTTATTTAGATCCACCCCTTACCAGGCACACCCAAAAAATCTCCATACTTTTACTGTATGGAGAAATAAATCGTTATAATAGATTGTTAAAAAGCCGGTTCAAAGCGGGCAGATTTTTCTTCCGCTTTGAACCGGCTTAGCTGGTGTTGGATGAGACTAGATTTTGTTAATGGTGTTAACCGGATAGGCTTCAATATACCCGCGATAGCCCATCGGCACCAGCTGGAATCTCGGTGCTGCTTCCGGTGCCCATTGATAGCCATAAACCGTTGGATCAAACCGCTTAACATGCTCCCAGATTGCATCAATTTCGGCCATAAAATCGGTATCGTCATAGGGTTCGCCCTGAAATACCATCATCGTGCAGGGAGGCAATTCAATCAGCTCACAACCTTCCGGAACGACATTGGCATAATCCAGCGGAACCTCCACTCCCTGGACATACTGGGACGTACCTTCTAAAATGAGATGCTTGGGCAACCACATCCCGATGGGCTCGTATAGTGCTTCTTTCACACTGGTGAGCACCGACCAAATCTCGCAGCCAACTTCTTCACAATAGGCAAAATATTCAGTTGCTTTGACACCACGTTTTAAAAGAAGCTTCCGGGCCGGTCGTTCAATTACCTGGACAAACACGGTTCTGGAATTTTGTTTCTCATTCATTTGTTTCTCACTCATTTTTTTCTCTCCTTTATGCATAGACTGGTAGGCATCGAAAACTTTCTGAGGTATAAACAATCGAATTGGCGGTGTCTGTCGACCATATTTGCTGGGGGCCATCCCAAATTGACGGGAGAATGCCCGGGTAAAGCCTTCATGGGAATCGAAGACAAAATCCATGGCTACATCTACAATCTTCATCTCCCCATCCCGAAGCAAAAGTGCCGCCTCTGTGAGCCTTAACGCCCGAATATAATCAAATGGTGCTTTCCCGACCACTTCTTTAAACAGCCTGGCCGCATGCCATGGCGAATATCCGGCCGCATTAGCCAGTTCTTTCAAGGTGATCTTCCGGGTGAGATTGATTTCGATATAGTCCTGCATCCGCTGCACGGCCTGAAAAATCTGTACCTCTTCCATTTTTCTCACCTCCCCTGTCTTTATTTTAGACCAACAAGGATCAAATTGCTTGACTGCCCTTGCTAAAAGCACTCATTTCCAGAACCTTATTTAGAGGGCTTACTGTTTTATAGCGTTTGATATAATCTTTCAGGCTGTTATATTTCGCTCTTTTTTTGCTTGTTTTTCGCTTTCATCTGATTCTCTACCACTCTAAAAACGACGATTTTTCGGATCAGATCAAAAGGCATTGGTTCATTAAGTGGAAATTGAACCGAACCTTTGGCGCCCTTATATATTGACAATTCTTTCTTGAATTTTTCGATGCCTGAGGGTGCAGGATAAAAGCCGATATGGTTTTTATGGGCAGCAAAATGAACCAGATTGCCATCCAGAAAGAATGTCGGCATTTGATAACTAATCTTTTCATCGGCTTCAGGCACTACTTCTCTAATCACCTGCCGGATTTGCTGAAGAATCACCTGGACGTCCGCCGGGAATTGGCGGATATACGCATCAACTGGGTTACCGTCTTCAATTTTAGTCATTTTAATTCCTTTCAACTATATCTCCTTCCCTAGACCATTCTCCGGGCTACTGTTCTTCAAACCAGAGTTTTCTAAAAGAATTTTAGAATCTCATCAGCCGATTTACGAGGAGGCATTTTAGCTTCCTGGGCTGCATAACCCACCGCAATCATCGCTTTAACCGATCGCCTTCATCGATCTTTTTAGATACGTCGTATTTCCGCATACTCCGTCTTTTAACAATCACATTTTTAAATTCCATAATAACTCCCATTTTCCTTGATACCTTATTATACTCCTATTATGAAACCGTGCATTAAACTTTTAACCTTTACGTGGATATAAACACTATTTCCAGATTATTCTGAAACTTTAGTCAATCTTATTAAAATCAATCGCCTATTTCAGCCCTTAAAAACCACCGCCAATATTTAATCAAAACTGTTATTTAGTCGCCAAATGGGTATCAACGTACTGAAAGAAAAAGGAGGTGTTTTTCGATGACAAAGACAAGAATCAGGCGACTCATTTTACTGTTAGTTTTGCTGGTTTTTTCGTCAGTTTTTATGGCTGGCTGTGGTCAACAAAGCACTCAAGACGCTGATGGTGGTTCCGAAACGGGTGATCGTTCCGAAGCGGTTGATAGCACTGCTACCCTGGATAAAATTTATGCGTTCTATGACAAGGTTCAGCTCGGCCAGACAAAAGCGGAGGTGGATACTGCCTTGGGCGTAACAGCTAAAGAACCCATGACTGATGTATTCCAGTATACTGACGCAAATGGAAATGGTGTTATGATTGGTCTGAGCTCTGTTTTTTCACAAGATGGAAGTTCAAAAGTTGTTTTTAATAAAAGTGTCGAGGGTTTGGAAGCTTACCTCATCACACTGCCGGATGACAAACGAGTCACTGACGAACAGGCACAAAGTATTACTCAAGGGATGACCTATGAGGAAACTAAAGCGAAACTCGGAGGAGATGGTTATGAATTATCTTCAACTCAGGGCTTTGAAGGCAAACCGGAAATTGATCGAGTTTGGATGAAAAAAGGGATATCCATGATAACCGTTAAATTCTCCGGCCCGGATGGAACGGATGTCGCTAAAACAATTGTTGATTTTTAAAAGTCTCGAATTGTTAAATGCCCTCAAAAGGTGAAGATTTAATACCGCCTATAAAAAGGTCGGTGAAATGACAGACATTTCACCGACTTTTAGACTTTTTGAAATTATCTGGTTACACTTCTTTTGGGGAAGCCACATCCGCAAGAAGATCAAGCAAACTAACTTGCTTCTCTCCCTGAATCAATTCTTTTTTTAGGACAACCCGATTTTCCGTGCTAATTTTTATCGCGGTTTTTGTGGAATACAGAAAGTCTGTTGCCTGGTCTGCTGGAATCACCACTGGCATTCGGTTGTGAATCGGTGCGATCAATTCGACTGGGGGCTTAGTCATAATCATAAACTCATCGAAACCTTTTGTTTGTTGATGGAAAAAGCCGCCCAGATAAATCAGCTCCTCGGTACCGGTAAAGCGGAATTTTTCTTTTTTCTCATTCCATTCATAAAAACCCATCGCTGGAATCAAGCAACGGCGGTTCATAAAATCATCGCGGAAAAGGGGTTTTTCCAGCACCGTTTCCGAGCGGGCATTAATCAAGAGGGTCTTTTTCTCAAAATGCCGCGTGTACCCCCATTTTTTTAACACCAGATCCATGCCCTGATGATCCTTCCGAGGGATGTAAACCGGCGCCAGATCAGTTGGATGGATATCCCCTTTTTTTATCACGGTATGATATTTTTTATTCACTTCTTCAACGATTGCCTTGATCGCTCTTTCCTCTTTATCGGAATATAAAATATAACGTCCACACATTTTTTTCTCCTGCCAGAAGGCCCCTTTAAAAATCAACGACCACACATTTTTTTCTGCTATTCCCATTAGGCTTATCAAGCCCATGTAACACATACTCACATCTTTACTTCCCCCTATTTTCACTTTTTATTGCACTCGCTAATTTTTAACGCGCTTCTTCCATTGCCATTAGGATGATCTCATCGATGGTGTATCCGGCCATGCTTTTAAAGTTCGAATACTTCCGTTTCAGTTTTTTATAAAGCTTTCTCGTATAGGTCATTCTAAACGGCAGATACGGTTCAATGGCTTTTATATACTCTTTACTATAAAAATCCTGGTTTTGTGAAATCGCTTCAAATATTAATAGCGTCAGGTTTTTCTGTAAGAAGGATTTCATTTTACGGGATTTTTCATGATCCAGTTGCTCATATGAATCTGTCATTATCATATTAGAAAAATCAAACAAGGCATTGGTTAGCCGATCTAACGGCCACTTTCCCAACGTCACCGAAAAAATAGTCATGTGTTCATTTTCCAGATCCTCTTTGGCATCTTGTAAATCATCACATAATTGAAGCAGTATGCCATAGGCAAAGGCAAAATCCACCTCACCATCAGAAAGTTTGCCCTTCACTAAATAGGCATCTGCCAGGACCGAAGCCCCGCCTTTTTGCGCACTTATTCCTAAGACGTCTTTTTCATAAGGGGACGTCATCTCATCATGCTGCATCAGACTATTACATTGTGCGTCGTGAATAGATAAGAGACTTTCATATAATTCTTTAAAATCTGTCCGACTATATTGGCTTTCAATCATCCCAACAAAATCAAATAAGGCCGCTTCGTAGTCGTCATTCGCATCTATTTGCTCACCTTCTAACCGGCGTCTAAAGCGTTTATTGATCTGTTGTTTATCTTCAAAGGATACTTCCGGGTCGTCTAAATAATTATCAGTATACGGGTAAAGCATGCTATAAGCAAAAATAGAAGGGGTATACTCAACCTCAACCGCAAACAAAACCTGGAGCAGATTCATGATCCAGACATTTCTGAGGGCTTGCAGCATGTTTTTTAATTCCATCTCAGCATTAAACCCTTTGACACTGCAAATAAAGCGATTCGTTACACTTGGAAGGGCTTTTGCAAAATCTTGATCAACCTCATCTTCGGTAAAGCCTGACTGTTCTCCAAGATTTTTTATCAGTGTCCATAAGGCATTTTTCCAGTCCGTTAGTAGATCTTTATTCTTAGGACATTGCTTTAAATGCGAAAAAAGGTTATTGATAAACTGGTTCAACTCCTTTTCCCGTTTTATTTTTTCTTTGAGGCTGATTTTTTCACCCAAAACAGGAAAACACTTGTCCGTTTTCCACCACCATTTGATATATTTACCCTTAAGTTGCTCAATCATTTCCTGCACAATAAAATTATTCAAAATTCCTCCCTACTTAAATCCAACAATTTGATTATGTTATTCACTTTAAAAATAAACTTGGTCTTTATACTATCCTCTCTGTCAAGCACAATATTTGACTTACGGTTTCTCATTCTATTTGGTATTTTTCACAGCGCCAGATTATTAAATTGGCTGTTATATAAATCAGCATAAAACGTATCAGCGGCCAGCAATTCCTGATGGGTTCCCTTTTCAACGATGGTGCCGTTTTTCATTACCAGAATCAGGTCCGCTGACTTGATGGTCGAAAGCCGGTGGGCAATGACAAAGCTGGTTTTTCCCTTCATACTTGAAAGCATCGCTTTCTGCACCTGCAATTCGGTTTTGGTGTCAACACTGGAGGTCGCTTCATCCAAGATCATCAGGGCGGGATTGGCCAGCATCGCTCGGGCAATGGTCAGGAGCTGCATTTGCCCCTGGGAAACAGTTCCTTCTTCATTGGAGATCACCGTATCATAGCCCTCTGACAAGGTCCGGATAAAATGGTCGCATCGGGCTGCCTTGGCTACCTGGATAATCTCTTCCCGGGTAGCATCCATCTTCCCATAAGCGATGTTCTCTGCAATGGTACCTTTAAAAAGCCAGGTATCCTGAAGCACCATTCCCACCATCCGCCGGAGCCCGCTTTTGGACAGTTCTTTAATATCAATTCCATCGACTTTTATCGTGCCGCCATCCAGTTCGTAAAAACGCATCAGTAGATTAACCAGGGTCGTTTTCCCGGCACCGGTGGGCCCGACAATGGCCACCATCTCGTTGGGTCTGACGGTAAAGCTGACATCTTCCATTAACGATTCACCAGGATGATAACCAAAACGGACATGTTCAAATACCACGGCACCTTCCGGTACTACAATCTGTTTTGGCGTGGTGATTTCAGGTACCTCTTCAGGCTCGTCCAGAAATTCAAAAACCCGTTCCGCTGATGCCAGGGCCGCCTGCATCGAATTGATAAAATAAGAAGATTGAGTAATGGGATCAGCAATCTGATTGACATACTGCAAAAAGGCCTGTACTGTCCCGATGGTCATCGTGCCATTAATGGCAAAAACACCTCCGACAATGGCGGTCGTCACAAAACTGAGTTGAGTCAGAAAGCGGATTGCCGGATAGATGGCATAAATCACAAATTGTGATTTTTTGTTGGCCTGGTACTGCCGATCACTCAACTCCCGCTCGGTTTTAATAACCTGCTCCTGCTGATTAAAGCTTTTGATAATCAGGTTTCCACTATAATATTCTTCGATTTTTCCGTTTAATTCCCCTAAAACCTTCTGATTTTCATAGAAAATTGCCAGCGTTTTACCCGAAATCCACTTTGTCGCAAAAACGCTCAGGGACATGGTGGCAATGATGATCACCGCCATGACGGGATTTAGAACAAACATAATGACAATGCTAAAGACAAGGTTGCAGAGTGCATTGGCAAACTGCAGGGCCCCGGTTTTTAAAATCTCGGCAATCTTATCCGGATCATTGGTGGTTCGGCTTAAAATTTCTCCCGTTTCATTGGCATCATAATAATGAAGCGGCAGCCTGGTGATCTTTTCGCTTATTTTCTCCCGCAGCGATAAGGCCAGCTTTTCACCCACACTGGCCATGGTATATTCCTGAAGAAAGGAAAATACTGCGCCAATCAGATACGCCATCGCTAACATGAGTAGCAGTATTCCCAGGATCCCAGCCAGCTTGTCAAAACTGCCGCCAATGCCGTAATCACTAATGGCTTGAATCAGTTGATCCAGAGCTTTTCCCATGATGATGGGGGTGAAGGCAAAGAGCCCGTTGCTAACCACGGCCGCCAACAGAATGATCAACAAGGCCCCTTTTTGTTTTAGCAACAGCCCCATTAATCGTTTAGCCGATGCCTTTGAATTTTTGGGTATATCCGCCATCTCGGAGAGGTCTTCCTTTTCAAGCAGGCCTTCGGTATTAAGCGCTTGCTTCTTTTCCTTTTGTGGTTTTTTTCGCTGTTTTTTCATAAACTGTCAGCCTCCGTTTCGCTGAGCTGAGACGCGACGATTTCCTGATAAACAAGGCAGGTTTTCATCAGTTCACCATGCCGTCCGATGCCGGCCATCCGGCCAGCATCCAGTACGATAATCTGATCGGCATCCATAATGGTGCTGACCCGTTGGGCCACGATCACCATCGCTGCGTCTGCCATCTCTTTTTTCAGTGCTCTTCTGAGGGCGGCATCGGTTTTAAAGTCCAGTGCTGAAAAGCTGTCATCAAAAATATACACCGGTGCTTTTTTTACCAGGGCCCGGGCAATGCACAGCCGTTGCTTCTGGCCGCCGGAAAAATTGGTGCCACCCTGGGCCACCAGACTTTGATAACCTTCTGCCAGCTCGGTAACGAAGTCATCGGCCTGGGCGATCCGGGCAGCCTGTTCCAATTCTGCCGGGGTTGCCTGGCTGTTTCCCATCCGCAGATTGTCGGCAATCGTCCCACTAAAGAGAATCGCCTTTTGGGGTACATAGCTGATGCTTTCCCTAAGCTCGTGCTGGGTCATCTGACGGATATCCGCCCCCTCCAGAGTGATCGTTCCACTGGCTACATCGTAAAGTCGCAGCATCAAACTGGCAATGGTACTCTTGCCCGACCCGGTCCCGCCGATAATCGCAGTGGTTTTACCCTGCTCACAAGAAAAGCTAATGCCTTCTAAAACGGACTCCTCAGCACCCCGATAGGAGAAACTGACCTGATCAAAGACCAGCTTTTGAGGGCTAGCCGGGTTTCGTAAGGCCAGAGGTTGTTTTTCATCCTCAATTTCCGGGATCGTATCGAGTACCTCCTGGGTGCGATCCAGACAGGCCTTCATTTTCGGCAACATCACCATCACCATTGACGACATGATCAGTGCGATCAACAAAAGGATGGTATATTCTGAAACGGCGGTAATACCGCCAACCTGAATTTCGCCATTGAGCACCAGAAAACTGCCAAACCACAACACCGCTACCATGCTGATCCCGACAACTGACCAGATCAGTGGACTAAACACTGCAAAAGTCTTATTCAGGCGAATCACATTGTCAGCATAATCTAAAAAAGCTTCGTTGGTTCGTTTTCGTTCAAATTGCGAATTGTCAAAGGCCCGGATCACCCGAACCCCGGTAATCGCTTCACCCATGATTCGATTAATAACGTCCAACCGTTTTTGGATGGTTTTAGAGATCGGGGTAGCTTTAATAAAGATAACATAGATGGCCAGCATAAAAACTACCATTGCAATGATGGGAATTGGCACCAGAGATGGACTGACTTCGATGGTCATGATAATGGCTGTTACCGCGATAATCGGTGCCGGCAAAATCATTTGGGCAAACATAATCACGCTCTGCTGAATAACTGTAATATCACCCGTTGCCCGGGTAATCATCGAAGCGGTACTAAACTGATTAAAATCACGAATTGATAAGACTTGAGTTTTATCAAAAATTCGATCGCGCAGGTATTTTCCTGAAAGTGCGGCCAAATCGGCGCTCAGGTAGCTGGCCAATAAAGAAATCAGGCCCGATAATCCCACTGCCGCCAGCATCTGTAAGCCCAATATCACAATCGCCATCAGATCTTTTTTAAGAATCCCGTCGTCAATGATTTTGGCCGCAAAAAAGGGTACCGCCAACATACTAAAGGACTGGATCACCGTGGCCAGAATAATTAAAAACAGCATCATTTTTTTTTCTTTTAAAAATTGGATTAAATAGGTCATTGATCATCCCTCCCTTATTGCTGTTTACTGTTTTGTATCGCTATCTTTAGCATAAGCAATACCGTGTCTCAACAGTCAAATTTTTTATATCCTTTTAAAGTAACAATTTTGTTTAAAAAATCTCATTTTTATGTTTCAAACCGTATCGCCTACTCGAAAGATAGGCACCTAAGACCAACTTATACGGATGCCAGTCATCTTTAATCGATAACTTCATGACATCCGTCTTTCCTAAGGGTCAGAGAGGATATTATGATCCTGTAAATCAACTTATTTGACAATACCCGAGAGTGCCGTTTCATAATGCTTTCGGCTTTCTGGTTGCATCGCATTATCCAGGCGCAAAAGGACATTTCCGGTCTGATAGGTTAACCCAGCCACATCAGAAAAAACACTCAGATAATCAAAGCGCTGCTTCGCTACCGTATAATCCTGATAAACTTCGACTGATCCACCCAAGGGTTCACTCTGATTTTCTGCCTGTTCAATGGACGTATCTTCAAAGCGGGCCGCCTGGGCCAATTGTAGATTCGGTTGTTTCAATAAGCCACTTGCATAAACAGGATCAGTATAAACGACCACTTCCCCAATCGGTTGGCCCGCTTCTTTTAGCTGCTCAATGATTTCCTGCGGTGACAGGGTGCAAAAAATTTGCGCATCCTGCTTTTCTTTTTCTTTCTGACTTTTAGCCGCTAAAATAAAATCCTCAAAGCTGAATCGCTCGACCTTTTTATATTGGCTATCATAAGCGGTTTTTCCTTCTCCGGAATCCGAAAAAAGATAGAGGGTTTGTTCCTCTATTTTAAACCGAATCCGCCTTTCTGGCGTATCGATATCATCTAAACGCAACACCAGGGTGTTTTTATCATTATGCCACTCACCTTCTGATATCGTCAGCTTTCCATCATAACCATTATAAAAGCTCACGGTACCATTTTCGTTAAAGACATATCCTGTCATTGCCGTATCATTTAACGCCCCTTCGCGGGGCACCAATTCCCAATTACCAGTGAGGGTATCCTTGGCACAACTCGATAGTACCAACAGAGCACAAACCAGAAACAGGAGTGTCATCATCCATTTAGTGTTTTTTCTTGACTGCTTCTTTTTTCTTTCTGACATACTTTTCCTCCGTATGTAAAAGAAAAACAAAGAGGGAATCATTCTTATTCGTCTCTTTATTTCACTTACTGCCTTATTTTATTGCAAAAAAGACCGCAAAATTCAGATATTTGAAGATGCAGTCCGCTTTCGAAAATCCTTCACTAAGAAGCCAGGCCAGTTGATCATTAAGCGGTGTAGTTTGATCAAAAGAGGTGCGGTGATAATAGGCGGCCAGTTCTTCTTCAGTAACATCACTTTTTCTAACAAAATCATGCCAAATACCAATGATCTGCTCTTCAAGTTCCGGATCAGGGCTCAATACCTGATCGGCATTGACGAAGATGCCATTTTGAGTAAGACTTGAAAAACAGTTTTTAAAAAGCTTTTTCTTCTTATCATCTTCCAGATGGTGGATGGATAAGGCTGATACAATGGCATCATATTTTTCGTCGAAGGTGTGACTGGTATAATCATCGGCAATATAGTGCATCTGATCCCGCCCCTCAAAACGTTGCTTAGCCAGATCAAGCATGTTCTGGGCTTGATCAATCAGGGTGATCTGAGCCTTAGGGTAAGCTGCCAGCACAAAGGCTGACATCAGCCCCGTCCCCGCCCCAAGATCAAGTACCTTCGGCGTATCAGTATCAAAGTTTAATAGATCGATAGCCGATTGATAAAAAGTATCATATAGGGGAATGAAATGCCGCCGGTTAGCATCATAATCTTGACTATATTGGTTAAAAACGTCTTTTAAATGCATTGTTTATCCTCTTTTCGTTGTCATTGATTGTCTGGTACCACCGATTTTCTTGACCTTATACCAATCGATCAAGGGCATTGTTTGGATTTGCGTTACTCTCTGCCAAACCATCATTTTCCTGTTTACCTACTTTTGCTGCCGCTCCCCACGCCGCATTATAAATCGAGCACATTTCCATTTGACGACCCGTTTCTGCCTTTGTACCAAACATTGTCCAACCGCCGTTTGAATAGCTTGCAACCATTTCGCCATTGCCATCATAAAACTCAGCGTATTCTACACAATCCGATTCTTTTTGATACTTTATTTTTCCTTCAAAGAGTAAAGCAATCCAATCAATCGGTTTTAAAATATCCAGGTCATTTTTCGAACCTTTTTTTAATGCTTCCTTTAAACCTTGCGTAATAATTCGATTCCGATCTGGGGATACTTCCGAAACATAACTTTTGGCCAATTTGTTAAATCCCGCTGATTCATTCTGAAATTTTCCAGCTTGCTGATCCTTAATTGCTTGTGCTATTATTGCCTGCTCATATTCAGAATCACTCGTTCCTGATTGCTTTTTTGTATTGACATGGACATCCGTAAAATCCGGCAAACGAACCCCAGCAATTTTTGCTGTTCCAGAGAATACCCGATTCTGAGTCGCATAATTATTATTGGTAACATACATGATAGATCCTCCTTATTATTTACCTAAACTCTTTTTATTTATTGTAAACCCAATCATCTTTTTATGCAAATTTTATCAACCGTATTTGAAAGTGATCTAGTCACTGAATAAATATCTCCCTTGACTATAATCAATACAAGAGAACTAAAAAACGATCTTGCCGACACAACACAACCTTTCATAAATGGATGCGTGCTCTACTCTTACTGTTTTGCATAGAGGTAAAAACAAAAAATTTAAAGGAGAATAATCAAATGGCTGTTGCAGATCAAGTTTTTGGGTATTTTATGCCTGTCGTGAATTTAATGGGACCCGGTGCAGTAAAAGAAGTTGGCGAACAGGCAAAAGGTCTTGGTGCAAAAAAAGCGTTAATTGTAACCGATGAAGGCATGACAAAAATGGGCGTGGCGGATCAGGTCAAAGATATTATTGAGGCTTCTGGACTGAAGGTCGTTATTTTTTCAGGTGCCCAGCCAAATCCAACTGATCTTAATGTTGCTGATGGTTTAAAGGTCTTTACCAAACAAAAATGTGATTTAATTGTATCCTTAGGTGGTGGCTCCTCACATGACTGTGCAAAAGGAATCGGCCTAGTTGCCAGCAACGGCGGCAACATCCGTGATTTTGAAGGCGTAAATAAAAGCACCAAACCAATGACCCCACTCATTGCCATTAATACTACCGCTGGTACCGCCAGTGAAATGACACGTTTTTGTATTATAACAAACTCGGAAACCCACGTTAAAATGGCCATTGTTGACTGGAGAGCGACTCCAACCGTTTCAATTAATGACCCCGTTCTTATGATGGGTATGCCAGCTGGTTTAACCGCCGCAACCGGAATGGACGCCTTAACACATTCGGTTGAAGCGTATATGTCAACCATTGCTACCCCAATAACTGACGCTGCCGCATTAATGTCGATGAAACTCATCGGCGAAAACCTTCGTCAGGCTGTCGCCAACGGCCAAAACTTTGAAGCCCGAAACAATATGGCCTATGCACAGTTTTTAGGCGGCATGGCATTTAATAATGCCAGCTTAGGTTACGTACACGGAATGGCACATCAACTGGGCGGCTTTTATGATCTCCCTCACGGTGTATGCAACGCCATCTTGCTCCCCCATGTTCTTAAATACAACCTAAACAGCAATCCCAAACGCCTCAGCGATATTGCAGTTGCTTTAGGCGAAAACATTCATGGTCTTTCTGTCCGAGATGCCGCTGAAAAAGGGGTGCACGCCATTATTCAGCTTTCACAAGATGTTGGAATTCCAACCGGCTTGACCGAGCTTGGAGTCAATGAAAAGGATTTCGAGCTTATGGCTAAAAATGCCATGAAAGATGCCTGTAGCGGAACCAATCCAAGAACCGCAAAACTAGAGGATGTCATTCAGATCTTTAAAGATGCGATGTAATTGTCGCACCCTTGATACCGACAAACAATTATAACAAAGAACACCTTTATTCCAGATAAAAAAAAGAAGAACGCTAAGAAAAATTTTCTCAAACTATCAAAGAACCCGGTTTTCAAATTGAAAATCGGGTTCTTTTCGTGATCAACAAACTTGACATGGGCATCATAACATGGGGATGTTTTGTTCGTCATGTTATCCAGGCCGATTAGTCATCATCTTCTTCCCCAAACCATTCAATTTCAGATGACTTCTCCAATAGATAATCGCCATTTTTATTAAATTAACTTGACCTGTCTGGGTCATGGTGATAAATTCTAATTATAAAATTAGCGGTAGTTGGGGAAGTGTCTTAGGCTTTGTTTTGGCGTTTGTACATTCTGCAATTACCAGAAAAAATATTGGAGGTTTTCCCATGGAATGGAGTCAGTATTTTGAACAGGATCATGAGCCAACACTCGCCGAGATGATCAGTTTCGTCAATAATCCTCTCTGGATTGCTTTGCAAAGCTTTATTGAAGCCACCTATCACATCAAACCGATCATGAATTACAGCCGCTGTTCCGCTCAGCGTGGCTGGAATCTGAAGTACCGGAAAAGCAGCAAATCCCTTTGTGTGCTCTATCCAATGGATGGTTATTTTATCGCACTGGTGGTGATAGGAAATAAAGAACTCACTGAAGCTGAAGCGTATCTTCCCCAGGCCAGCCCTGAAATTCAAGAGCTATTTGCCCGAACACCTTTTGCTGCCGGGGGCCGATGGCTGATGATTCCCGTGACCTCTGAACGAATTCTGGAAGATGCAAAAAATCTGATTCAAATCCGGGTCCAGCCCAGACCGTGATGGCTTCATTTGTCTATCCTGATGGGTATCCCTTAATCGCTAAAGAACCACAAAAAAAAACAGCCGAGCGGCTGCGTTATCACTTTTTATTAATTTTTACTAATTTTTTAAATGGCGGAGAGAGAGGGATTCGAACCCTCGGTACGCTTACACGTACACACGCTTTCCAGGCGTGCTCCTTCGACCACTCAGACATCTCTCCTCAGGTAGAACAAAAAACGATTCAAATTTTTCATGCTTACTGATTATACGGCAGACCGAGATAAAAGTCAATCATTTCTTTGCACCTCCATTTTTTCGCCAATTGATATAAATCACCGGTTAAAGTTCTTAAAAGCGGCGCTTTCCCAATGGCAACCGCCGCTTTTTAGTGTTTGTTAATCTGTCAGTTTTCTAACCCGTATCTGCTTATCATTTGTAAATTTTTGTCACCAGAATGCCCAAAACCAACAGCAGACAAGAGCCGCCTAGCAGTATCAGGGTCCACAGATTATCATTTGTTGTTGTCGCACCATTGGGATTAAAGCGATTATTTTGCTGGCCGTCCGCATTGGCCGGGGTGGTTTGTCCCGCCCCGGTCTGATCCCCGGCAACAGTTGTTGATTCCGTGTCCGCTCCTGGTTGGTTGGCCGGTTTTTCCATTTCTACATCACCGTCGGATTGGTTTGGGGGTTGACCCTTGGCCGACTGCCGATTGATTTCTGTCGGTGTCTGACTTGTTACGTCGGCACTTGCTGTTGGATCTACACTTTGATCGGTCGGTACTGAGATACCCCTGGCCATCCCGCCGCCCATATTGCTACCCATTGCCGAAACTTCCAGACTGCTGGCATCGATTAGAGTAGCCGATTGGGCAGTCTGGCCGTCGGTGGTCGCGGGAATGCTGCCCTCCAACTGACCACTGATACTTTGTGCCCGAAGATCACAAAACTGTTTTAGTACCGAAACCCCTTCCTGATACTCTTGGTAGGTGCAAAAAGCTGTAGGGTCTTCTTTTACATATTCGGAGATCAGAGCCACGGCGGCATCGATGGTCTCACTACATTGACCGCTGTCAAAGTAACCGGAGATAAATTCTGCAAAATACTGATGATATTGCGCCAGGTATTCTTCATTCGAGAGCAGTTGATTAAGCAGCGGCCGCTCTTCCATAGTGGTGCCGGATACCGGGGTATCGATGGGATAATTCACCAAGGCTGTGGCTTCATCGGTACTGACCGCTGTTGCCGTCATGTTGCCGCCACCCATTCCACCCATGAAGTTACTAAAAGCCAGATTATAATCCCAGGGGATCACCGATAGCTGGCCATCCACTTCCCGGAGGTAATAATTGTGCTTCATACTGCCGGTATAGCTGTCAAAATTGTCGACAAAATTATGGACCACAAAGTACTTAAGCACCGCTTCCACATCCACCACTGCTTCTAAGTTTTCGCCGGCATTAAGCTGTTTGATGGCTTCAATCAGACGCTTTTTGTCACTGGTGGTAACATCAAAGACAGCCCCTGCCCAGATATTTTCATAACTGGACAAATCATCATCTGAATAAATCAAGGCCACATCATCACCTGAGAACCCACCCATGTTCCCCATCTGAGTCATATCTGGCATCTCGGTCATGTCTGGCATCTGGCTCATATCCACCATTTCCCGGTCCCCATCTGTTCCCTGGGGCATTTCCGGCATATTGGTCATGTCCGGCCTCTCGCCACCACCCATTTCTCCACCGCCGACTTGCATGCTGTCGGGTTTATAAATATTACTATCATCCGACCCGTAGTTTCGCTGGGCAAAAGCTTCTTCCACCCCTTCCACCGCCAGATAGAGTCCAAAGTACTCACCATTTATGGATACTTTCACAAAACTGGTCAGGGGTGCATCCACGCCCATATATTCCATCATGTCAAAGCAAAGATAATCCTTTAAATAGGTGTTGTCTGAGATAATATTGTTCAGGTTCAGCTTATCCAGTCCGTGATAACTCAGGCTATCGTTATACTTGTCAAAATCAATTTTAAAACTGTAACGCTCCGAATCGCTGGACGCCACACTAGACAGAGATGAATTCCCTTTTGGTCGGATGGCCACATTGCTCAAGGTTTCGCCATCAATGGTGACATCACAAATCTGATCGGCTTCATCGGTTGCATTTTCCTGAAGATTGTTCCAGTCTGCTTCGCTTATTACTACATCAATGGTGTGAACCTCGCTGTCATCAAATAATTTTGTCTCGTAGCTGAGATCAACACTGCTCCCGGCGGTAATCCCCACGCTTTCACCAAAATATGAAAAAACAATACCGATGATCAGGGTGATGATGCCAATGATTATGCAAATCCGTTCAATATTCTTGTGATCTGCCAATGCCGTCACCTCACTTAATTCATAAATTCGCCGTTATAACTGACCAGCACGGCATGGTTAACATGATCCATCTCAACCACGTCGTTGATAAAATCGGTGTTGTCATTTTTCAGCCGCACTTCAATATTCAGTTCAACGCCTTCTTTGGACACCGTTTTGTTTTTGATAATGCTCTTGGTAACGCTGTCGGCAATGAATTTTTTCACCGCCTCTTCGGCGTTCCGATCACTACAGTTAACCACCACAATATAAGGCAGCTCATTGGGTTTGCGATTGACAAACACCAGCAAGATAAGCCCAATCAGCACCGAGCCAAGAATAGCCAGGGGGATCATACCGGCTGATAACACAATCCCGGCGGCAATCGACCAGAAGACAAAGGCGATGTCCAGGGGTTCTTTAACGGCGGTTCGGAATCGGACGATCGAAAGCGCCCCAACCATCCCCAATGACAGCACCACATTACTGGTAATAGCCAACATCACAAAGGTGGTGATCATACATAGGGCGATCAGAGTGACCCCAAAACCGGATGAATACATGACCCCTTTATAGGTCTTTTTATGCACAAGATAAACAAACACACCGATGCCAAAGGCCAGAATCATCGCTATGGCAATATCGATCATCGATACCGATGTGACGTTTTCCAGAAAATTAGATTTGAAAATATCGTTAAATGTCATTTAGTTACTCCCTCTTAGTTTAATAATTTATCAGCTATAAATCCGGCTGGCCGCATATTTAGAAAAAGCCGTTTGCCGGCGGCCATCCAGTTGAATGATATTGGCAATAACCTCCGGGATAAACTGGTCGTACTTCACCTCCAGCAGAATCTGCTGATCCCCGGTGGCAACGGTGGGTAGATCGGGGTTGAACAAATCAGTACTGAACAAACCGGTGCGAATATCCCGGTCAATGGTGATCCGAACGTTTCCCGGCCTGTAAACAAAAGCCTCCCGATTATAATCGACAATGGTCTTGGGCCTAAGCTGTCCCGATTTCATTTTGGAGTAAAACTCCACCACCAGGGGCTCCTCACTTTTAGCCATCCAATCGGTGTCGTGGTCCAGGATGGCGGCGGCCTGATGTTTGGTGATCATAGCTTTGATCTTTAAACAAAGACCATTGATCTTGCTTTTCTTTTCCAAGTTGATAAAGTTAAAATCCTTGTTGTAACAGCGAATCCTGAATTTCTCCCGGCGATTGATCCCGCTGATCTTGTCCTGCAGGGCAACATCGCGGTAATTATCAAAATACAGACTGCGGATCTGGTATTTGCCATCTTCATTGGTGTTTAAATCCGGCTGCATCACTGCTTTTAATTTGCTGCGCAGAATCAGATAGTCTAAATAATTGATGTCATGTTTGTGTTCATGCCTAAATTGCATGGGGCACCTCCTTGTTTTGATTTAACACGTTCTTAACATTGCATATCATAGTTTTGTTAGCTTGAATAAAGATTGAACCAAGAATCTTTTAAGCCAGAGTTCAAGCTTGATTCAATGAATAATGCTATAATTGTTCTATTCAAGAGTGGAAGAGGTGTTGTTAAGAATGCGACTATTACTGGTAGAAGATGAATGGGGACTGGTGGAAGCCCTGAAAGCTATTTTTACAAAAGAAAACTATTGTGTGGATATTCGCATGGACGGTGAAAGCGGTCTGGATTATGCCCTGACGGGTATCTACGATCTGATTATTCTGGATATTATGTTGCCCCGGAAAGACGGCATGACGATTCTAAAGGAACTGCGGCAGGCTAAAATCAAAACTCCGGTTTTAATGCTGACCGCCAAAACCGAACTGGAGGATAAAATTGCCGGGTTGGATTGGGGCGCCGATGACTATCTGACCAAACCCTTTCAAACTGGTGAACTGCTGGCCCGGATTCGGGCTGTTACCCGACGAAAAGGTGAAGTGATCATCGACGATCCTCACTGGGGCGACTTAACCTTGCGGCAGAAGACCCGGGAGATTATTTGTGGTAGTGCTTCAGTAAAGCTTGGTTTAAAGGAGTTTTTGTTGTTGGAAACCCTGATGATCAACTCCCGTCAGATCGTTTCCAAGGAACAGCTCATCGAAAAGGTTTGGGGTTTTGACAACGAAGCTGAATATAACAATGTCGAAGTCTATATTTCGTTTCTGCGCAAAAAAATCAGTTTTGTGGGATCTCAGGTGCAGATCAAGGTTAACCGGGGTATCGGTTATTTTCTGGAAATGACGAAGTGAGTATAAACCGATATGATCAAAAAACTAAAAATTCGCTTTGTCGCCACCATTATGATTATTTTGTCTCTGGTTTTTTTATTGATTATTGGCTCAATCAACTATTTCAACTACCAGTCCAGTGAACGTCAAAGCATGACCCTGTTATCAGCCCTGGCCGAAAATGATGGGATGGCTCCTCGTGAGACCCCGATGGTACCCGGAGATCATCTCCCCCCGGATGTATTTGAACGGGAAAAAACCTTTTCGGTTAAGGTTAACCCGGCTACTAACCTCTTTTCTGTCAACGGCAGCACCAATACCAGTCTGGAATCCGCAGAAGTCCTGGAGCTGGCAAATCAGATGCTTAATAAGAACAAAGCTTCCGGCACCCTGAGCGGTTATCGGTATCTGATTGTTGAAAAACCCTATGGTCAATTGCTGGTCTTTGTCGATCAGCGAATTTCCAATGCCCTGGCGGACCGACTTCTGAGCACCTCGCTGATCATTGGCAGTATAACCCTGTTTGTGCTTTTCTTTGTTTCGCTTTTTCTGGCCAACCTGATGGTCAAACCGGTAGAGGAAGCCTTTGAAAAACAGAAGCGCTTTATTTCCGATGCCAGTCATGAACTAAAAACCCCGCTCTCAGTCATCAGTGTCAATGCCGATGTCCTGGAAGGGGACATTGGCGCAAACAAGTATCTTTCTCACATTCAATCCGAGTCAATCCGGATGAATACCCTGGTGAATAGTCTTCTCACCCTGGCCCGACTGGACTCCAGCAAACCCATCGGTGTTTATTCACCTTTTGATTTAAGCAACGCCGTGGAAAGCATTGCCTTAACCTTTGAAAGCATCGCTTTTGAGGAACACAAAAACTACACCCTTAAGATTACAGACGGTATTTCCTATCTGGGTGATGCGAATAAAATCAAACAGGTCGTTGCCATCCTGATTGACAATGCCATTAAAAATGCCGACGATGACGGGCTTGTTGAACTCATCCTTAAGCGAGTTGGTGATACGATTCATCTTGAAGTGTTCAATACCGGTGCCGGTATTCCCGAAGATCAGCAGGATAAAATTTTTCAGCGTTTCTACCGCTACGATGCGTCCCGTTCCAAGGCCACCGGGGGCTATGGGCTGGGACTGGCCATTGCTAAATCGATTGTTGACGAACATCAGGCAACGATTCGGGTAAACAGCGAGGTTGGTTCCTGGGTTCGGTTTACTGTCATCCTCTAAACGATCTGCCCCTAAAAAAGAGCGTTTAAAAAGCCATCCGGGTTTTAACTCCGATGGCTTTTTACTCTTTTAACTGAAATGAATAAAACAGAATAACTGGGCTATACTAACTGGGAATATTTTTAATCATATTGATAAATTCCCGTTTGATTTCCGGATCAAAACGCCCCTCGATTTTTTCCAGATGGATCAGTGGATGTTGATTCTTCTCCAGGGCTTCCCCTTCTTTTGCAGAGAGCAACCGGTCATAATAATTGGCAACCGCAACCACCCTTGCCAAAAAAGGGATTTCTTCCCCTTTCAGCCCTTTAGGATAGCCACTGCCGTCCCATCTTTCATGATGGTGGAGTACCGCATCGGCCAGGGACATGGTATCATCAAAGGCATTAAGAATCCGATACCCCATAATCGGGTGCTTCTTGATTTCAGATATTTCTTCCGCGGTGCGCTCACTATTTTCCTCCAACAAATCTTTATGCAAAACAATCTTGCCGATATCATGGAAATAACCGGCCAATTTCATCCGTCTGATTTTTACATGAGGAAGTTCCATGGTCACACCCAAATCATGACACCATTGACTAACCCGCTGGGCATGTTCTTCTTCCTGGGGGCAGTCACTTTGCAGGGTTGTAATGATCGAATCCAGGGTTGAACTTTTAAAGTCATCCCGTTCTAAAATCTTAGCGGCATACATTTTTTCTTCGGCGGAATCCAGACACTCCATGATACTCTGATCCATTGATGTTTTAACATCACAGCCCAGGGAAATATTTCCTTTGATAACCTGTACCCCATCTCGGGCAAACTCGGTTTTAATCCGCTTTTTAATCTGTTTTGCCTGCTCAACGGTGGTTTTAGGCAGTAGGATAACAAATTCATCTCCACCCCACCGGGCGATAATATCATCCGCCCGACAGGTCCTGCGCATCACTTCGGCAATTTTTTTAAGAAATACATCGCCATGGGCGTGACCAAAAATATCATTGGTCAATTTTAAACCGTTCACATCGCCCATGATAATCGAAATCGGCAGGTTTTTTTCAATATCCAGCCGCAATAACTCTTCTTCCAGAAAGCGGCGGTTATAAAGTCCGGTCAGGGCGTCATGAAAGCTTAAATATTCAATTTCTTTGCGCTGCTCATTTTTCTCCGAAACATCACGAAATACTAAAACAATGCCAACGGTTTCGCCCTTTTCGTTCTTGATTGGCGCGGCACTATCTTCCAGATGAAAGACCGAGCCGTCTTTTGCCGTTAACACCGCATGGTTTCTCAACTCCTGGGTCTGATCGGTTTTCATTGCCGTAAAAATAGGGTCAATAATCTCCTGGCGGTGGTCTTCATGGGACAAAACAAAAACCTCGGTATAGTGTTTTCCCCGGGCTTCTTCATTGGCCCAACCGGTCAGCTGCTGAGCCACCTGATTGAGCATTTCTATCTTGCCGGCGGGATCGACCACCATTACGCCATCCCCGATCGAGATCAGGGTCTGAAAGTATTTGCTGCGCTCTTCAAACAGTTTTCTTTGCATAATCCGTCTTTCCAGATTGCTCAATACACCGTTCATCAGCACCGTCATTTCATCCACATCATTATCATCATAGCGGTCTTCTTTACCAGCGAAGCCAACGGTGGCTTTGATTTTTTCATCAATAAAAATGGGAATGGCGATAAAATTACCGGCAATTTTCTGACCCCCGGGAAATTCCTGTCCGGCTGATGGCTCAACAACCGCGATGTTTAAAATAATGGGTTTTCTCTGACGAACCGCTTCACCCCATACCCCCGCTTCTTCTAATCGATAGATTAGCTTTGGCACTTCCACCTCTTTGATCATTCCTTTTGACCAGGTCTTTAGAGTGAATTCCTGTTTTTTTTCATTATAAAAGCAGATATAACCAACCTTACTTACCGTCAGTTTCAGGGCTTCGTGTAAAACGTAATCCAGTTGCTTTTTTTCATTTCTGAAATTTTTACTCAATACATTAACCAGAATCTTATTTCGAAAAAGCATTTTCTCCTGCTTTTTGATCAGTTTTTCTTGATCTGTTTTACCTCGGCTATCCTTGCTGCTTCTCGTCTTTTCATTCGATTTCTGCAATTTTTTATTACTTCGAACTAATAACACAGCAAGTGTTCCCACTGCACTAAATAGTCCCAGTATCAATAGCATACTCGCCGCTGCTGGTTCCATTCTTTTATCTCCTTTTCCAACCTGTTTACCCATGCTTTGAGCCCTAAAGAAGCGGTAAAATGATCATTTTTCATTTGTAATGGTTTACTTTTTGTTCTTAATTTCATCATTATATAACATAACTAAATAGATTCCTATTTTTTTATCTCGAAACTCACTTTTTTTATTGCCCTAAGTAATAATAGTCCCTCCCCGAAAAGTCTGTGCGCCTTGCGCTCAGTTCCTACTTGTCGAGAAGCGACTTTTACTTTTTGATCATTTGTTTATTATTAAACCTTTGCCTCACGGTCAGTTGTGATTAAGTATCGGCTTACTTTTAATCAATGGTTTCCAGAATTTCTTCTATTTTTCTTCTTGTTTTAGGACGATGGTCTCTATTTTTGTAACCAAAGGCAATCATGCAGGATAACCCAAAATGGACCGGGTCAAGAATGCCTTCTTTAACCAGAACCGCTTCCACCTTTTCAGTATTAAAGCCTTCCATGGGGGTAGAATCGACTCCCAGCATGGCGGCGGCGGTTAGCATATTTGCGAGTGGAATGTAGGTTTGTTTGCCGGCCCAGTCGAAAAAGGCCCGATCATTTCCGACGATTTTCAGATCGTCCGCCTGAAAGCTCGCCAGCTTATTTTTTCGCGCCTGTCTCAAATCGTCGCTAAAATGTTGGATATCGTTCATTATATACTCCACGTAGTCGGAGTCCGGTTGGAGATCAACGGATTTTCTGGCCAGAATCAGGACGAAATGACTGGCACCATCCAAACTGACCTCCGCACCCCAGGCGAAGGGCTTAATTTTCTCGCGGATCACCCGGTTATTCAGTAACACAAATTTCCAGGGTTCCAGCCCCATTGAGCTGGGCGACAGCCGCGCCGCCTCCATAATCACCGTAAAATCTTCATCACTAACTTTTTTATCGGCATCGTAACCCTTGCAGGTATAACGATTATTAAATATATTCAGAATCAGGTCTCTTGTTTCTTCCTTTTTCAACGTACTCGCCTCCTGTTTTTTCTCTTTTGTTTTTAGCTATTTTTTTTATATTCCCCCGGAACAGGACTTCTAACAAAAATATTCGTTTTTTTGCTGATCTTCCCCTTTCCTGCTGCTGTTTATTTTCTCTGTATTCGGGTAAACTAATAAAATCCTAGTAATTTATCTGATTAAACGTGAAAGAAGGGGATCTGCATGAATATAATTGAAATCAATCAGTTGACAAAATATTATGGAAAACATCGAGGCATCGAAAATGTATCCTTTTCTGTGAAAGAAGGTGAGATCTTCGGTTTCATTGGTCCCAACGGAGCTGGTAAATCTACCACGATTCGGGCCCTGCTATCGCTGATTCATCCGACCAGCGGTTCGGCTACAATTTTCGGTAAAGACTGTATTAAGTACGGCAATGAAATTCGCCGGGACATTGGCTACCTGCCTTCAGAGGTTTTTTATTATGAGCATATGAAGGTTCGCGAAGTGCTCAATTATTCGGCCAGCTTTTATGAAAATGTGGACTACCGACGGATCGAAAGTTTGGCTGAAGTCATGGATCTTGATTTAAATAAGCGCATTGACGACCTGTCCTACGGAAACAAAAAGAAAGTAGGCATTATTCAGGGACTGCTCCATGAACCCAAACTGATTATTCTGGATGAACCTACCGGAGGTCTGGACCCACTGATGCAACAGAAATTTTTTGACCTGATCCAGGCGGAAAACCAGAACGGTGCCACGGTTTTATTCTCCTCTCACATTCTTTCTGAGGTTCAAAAGCTGTGCGGCCGAGTTGCCATCATCAAGGATGGCACCATTGTTCGCGTCGAAAATATCCGGGATATGCAAAAGCACAATTATAAAAAATTCACCCTGGATTATAAGGGAATTATTGACGTGCACCACTTTAACCTGGAAGGGGTTACTAATTTAACGGTCAGTGAAAACACCCTCCATTTTTTATTTAAAGGAGATATTAATCGCATAATTGAGCGGCTTCAGGGTCAGAACCTTTTAAATCTACTGGTTGAGGAACCCAGTCTTGAGGAAATTTTTATGCATTATTACCAGAAGGAGGATCTGCCATGAACATCCTAAAACAGGAGTTGCGGATGGGCCGAAACGCACTGGTCGTCTGGTGTATCTCACTGATTGGGATTTTAAGCCTTTTTATGCTGCTTTATCCGTCTATTTCCGGCCAATTGGAAGAATTTGAGAAGGTTTTTCATAGCCTCCCCATTGAATTTCAACAAGCGGCAGGGGTTGCCGACCTGGATCTTTCCAGCATTCTGAGTTTTTATCAATTTGCCCTGACCTATGTTTTACTGGCCGGTGCCATCCAGGCCATGAACCTCGGTGTTTCGGTTATTTCTGCTGAAGTCCGGGAAAAAACCGGAGACTTTTTATTTGTCAAACCAGTCAGCCGAAATCGGGTGATTTCCATGAAAATCCTGGCCGTACTGGTTCAGATTCTGATTACCAATGCCGTCGTTTTTACAACCGCTCTGATTCTGGTGACCGTGCTTGGCACTGAATCCTATGATTTTAAACTCTTTACCCTGGTTACCCTGAGTTTACTCTTTCTTCAGGTTTTCTTTGTCAGCCTGGGGCTCTTTGTGTCCGTTTTCTTAAGACGAATCCGAACCGTTTTACCCATTAGTATGGGCGTGGTCATTATTTTTTATATTATCCACCTGCTTAATGAAACATTAAAAGATGTAACGCTTGGACTGGTGTCCCCTTTTGACTATTTTAATCTCTCGGAAATAACCAAAAGCATGAACTACGATTCACTGAATTTACTGTTATGGTTTGTTTTGGTGGGGCTGTTTATCTTCTTAACCTATAAGCTTTTTGCCAGAAAAGATTTGCCATCGATCTAACCCAAAAGGAGGCATAACCAATGAATGTGTTTAAAAAAGAAATGAAAGCCAATCTTAAGTCGTTGATCATCTGGGGCTGTGCCCAGGTTTTTATTATCTTTGCCGGAATGATGAAATATCAGGGATTTGCCGATTCCAAGGTGGACATCAATGCCCTGTTTGATGCTTTTCCAAAAGAGATAATGGTCGTTTTTGGTCTCGGCTCGGTGGATATCAGTAAGGTTGCCGGATATTATTCGGTCTTCTTTCTCTACTTTATGCTACTGGCTGCTGTCCATGCCGTAATGTTTGGGGCGGTCGTGGTATCCAAGGAAGAACGGGATCACTGTGCTGATTTTATTTATACCAAACCAATTCGCCGATTTCAGGTGATCAGCCCCAAGCTGCTCGCCGGCGTTGTCAATATTCTGATATTTAACATGGTGACCTTTGCCGCTTCGGTTTTTTTCATTGCTCAGCACAACAATGGCGATGGCTTAATTGACAAGGTTTCCCTCACGATGCTGGCACTTTTTATGCTCCAGCTATTCTTTCTCGCTTTGGGAGCCATGTTTGGTGCCATTTTAAAAAATACCAAAAGAGCAACCGCTGTCGCATCCGGCCTGGTCATGGGTTTCTTTCTCTTATCGGTGGTTGTTGATTTATATGATAAGCTGGCGTTTCTTACGATCTTTACGCCTTTTAAGTATTTTGAAGGGGCCGCTTTGATGATCAATGATCAGCTTTCCTTTAACTCTGCCGCAATTTTACTGACCGTTACCCTGATTTTTTTCGGTTTAACTTTTGTGGCCTTTAGTAGGCGGGATTTAGCCACCTAATATTTCGCTTTCAGGGTATTAAAAAAGGGGTCATGCAAAATAGCGTATCACCCTCCGCCTTTACATGATCCCTTCTTTGCACAACATAAATTAGTCGTCTGAGCCTTTATCCAAGTGTCCCAAAACTCTGAATGATTTAAAACATCGATTGCCTTCCTTCAAAAACAAACCTGCCTATTTGGAACTCCCAGCCAAAACTGTTGTGATTTCCTCAGGGGAAATATCATAGCCATAGTAGCTCTTAAAGAAATCCGAAACGACCTGTTTCATATCAGTATCTGCAAACAAATCCGGATACATAATCGTCCCCAGCCACAATGGCAGCATGGCACCTTCTCCGCTTCTAACCGACCAGTTATAAACACCATAAGGGCAAACGTAAACCTTCTGGTTTTTAACAGCAGCAACATCAGCCAGCGTAGGATCACTCAAAATTGCGTCTTTTGCCGATTTGGTAAAGGCCATAATCACCTGCGGGTTCCAGGTTACGATTTGTTCGGTGTTAACGGATAAGCCGGTACCGGAAGTGGTATTGGTATAATCTTTAGCCACGTTAATTCCGCCGGCGGACTCAAAGTATTCATTGCAAATATCTTGTCCATTAATGGTTGAATAGGTGCCTCCCGCATAGCGAAGGCTCATAATGGTTACCTTATTTGCCGCTTCTACCTTAGCCGTCAGTTCCCCTGCTTTTTTAATATTTCCCTGATAATAATCAACGAATTCCTGCGCTTTTTTGACGCCATCTTCGCCAAAAATTTCACCGATAATCTTAAATGATTCACACATTCCCTCAACATTTTTTATATTATTAATGGCAACAAAGGGGATCTTGGCCTGGTCAAGCTGCGCTACTTGCTCATCTGAATAAACGCTGTCTGGTCCATAAACAACCTGAGTACCTGAAGCTATAACACCTTCGATGGAACCCGTATCATAATTATTCGGATTGCTTTCAAGATAATCCGGGAATACGGTCTTAAAGTAATCTGAAATATTATCCGTTGCGGCAGCTGAAATCATCCCCGGTCCCCCGACAATTTCAGTCATTTGCGCAAATGCACCAATCGCCGGAGCGGCTTTGGTAATTTGCGCTGGAATTTCAATTTCTACCCCTTCGCTATTGGTAACCATTCGGGTGATGGAAACCGTACTTGATGCTCCAACACTACAGCCTCCAAGACAAAGCGAAATGACTACCGCCATAACAACAACGGTACTTAACCATCTTTTTCTTTTCATTTTATTTCCTTCTTTCTTTGTTGATTGATGCGGCAATATTATTGCCACATCAATATGGTTTACTCTCAAATATTGGCTGACAAAAGCTAAAGGACTGGTCCTGATATTGATCTTCTAAGATGGCGATATGAACGCCATAGGTATCCGTCAGCGTGGCTTCGCTAAGAATCTCTGATACGTTTCCAACAAGGTAGCGTTTGTTATGCATCATCAAGACCACCTTGGCATTACATTGAAAAACATGGTCTGGTGAATGTGTGGTCATGATAACGCCCAACCCCTGCCTGGCTAAATCCTTAATATTTTGAATAACCTTTACCTGGTTGCCAAAATCAAGATTGGCGGTGGGCTCATCCATCATTAAAAAAACCGGTTCCTGTGCTAACGCTCTGGCAATGAGAACCATTTGCCGTTCACCACCACTGAGTTCGGTGTAGTTACGGTTTTTAAGATCCGCGATCTCCAGCCGCTCCAATAACGCGGACACAAAGTCATAGTCTTTTTTACCCGGCGATCCAAAGGCATCCATATGGGCTGTTCTGCCCATTACCACCACGTCCATCACTGTATAGGCAAACGGCGGCGTGTGCGATTGCGGGACATAACCAATCAGCCTGGCATAGTCCTTTTTTGAATAGCTGTAAATATCCTGGTCATTAATTGTAATGGTGCCTTTTTTAATCGGCAGGAATCGTAGAATTGTCTTAAAGAGGGTTGTCTTTCCAATCCCATTGGGTCCCAGCAAACAAAAAATTTCTCCCGATTCGATGGTGGCTGAAAAATCGTTGACGATAATCTTCTCACCATAGCTGCATTGCAAGTGGTTCAATTCAAGCTTCATGACCAATCACGTCTTCCCTTAAATAACATATAAATGAACAAGGGCGCACCAATCAGGGCGGTTAAAATCCCGATTGGCAGCTCGCCGGGAACAATTAAACGGGCGACATTATCCACAATCAGCATAAACAAGCCCCCACTGAGTAAGGTGATTGGCAAAAGCACCTTATAATTTGGCCCCACCAGCATCCGCGTTATATGCGGCATAATTAATCCGACCCAACCAATTGCACCACAAAGACAAACAGAAGAGGCGGTTAAAAGCGAGGCACAACAAATAATCGCTAATCGCGTTTTTCTGACATCAATTCCCAACGATTGGGCTTCTTCATCGCCAAAGGTCAGGACATTCATTTGCCAACGAAACAATAAGAGCGGTATCCCGCCAATAATCAGCACCAAACCCATAATTAAGATATTCTGATAGCTGCCCGATCGGGCAAAGCTACCCATCAACCAGAAGGTGATTTCGGGTAGTTTATCATCAGCATCTGCCAGATATTTAATCAGTGATGTCAATGCCGAAAAAATAGATGAAATAACCACCCCGGAAAGAACCATAATCAAGAGGGTGCCCTGGCTTTTCCCGACTAATTTTGAAAGTGCTAACACCAAAGATACTGCACCAATACCAAAAAAGAATGATAATAGATGTACCCCAATTGTGGGAAATCCCAATAATAACGCAATCGCGGCGCCAACGCCGGCGCCTCCGGCAACCCCCAGAATATCTGGGGATACCATTGGATTTTTGAATACACCCTGATAGGCCGCCCCGGAGGCCGACAGTGCGGCTCCCACTAATAACGCCAATATAATTCTGGGAATTCGAATTAAAAATAATACCGTTGCGGCTTTTTGATCTGCAGCATCGAGTGGCCGTTGGGTGATCTGGCTGATAAACAAATCTCTAATTTGAGCCAACGGAATATTATACTCTCCTAAAGATATCGAAATTGCTGCAATCATAATGATTAACACAACCAAAATAATACCGATAATCCAATTCTTTTGAGCGGCCCAATTACATTGGAATAACTGGACTTTTTTTTGTACCACCGTTTCTTTCAAAAAATGCCTCCCAAATCTATGCTAGATCCAGTGCCCGTATGGCGATCGCTATACTGATTACGGATCAATTATTAACTTCGTCGATGTGTTTGGGTCGCCACCACAAAACAAAACTTTTTGTTTGCATTAAAAAGGTAACTGTGCCATCCTTGTTTTTCGTTAACATGGCTTCCAGATTTGATTTGAAAATAGAAAGCTGTTCATCTGCAAAAGGCCGTAATTGTCTTAAATCAGCGTACGCCGCTTCATATGAAGGATACGTTTTTGTAAACCCATCATCAACCACTGAAATATTGGGGTCTAAACCCAAATCGTAGACCATATTGAAGGTAACATTATAACCGAGTCTTCGATCATTTCGGAAATCACCTGGCCTATTTGACGGCGTATCACTGGTGTTTTTAAACATGTCTTCCAGAATAACCGGAATATGGGGACCATTCGCCCAGCAAATGATAACCGCGGCCTTATTTGCCAGTTGATTTAGCTTCTTGATATCTTGCATGGCGACAGAGCGTGAGGCAATAACAATATCGTGCTTTTTTACCGTGTCATCCAGAACAATATCGTTCCAGTTCATCAACTGAGTGGTGACATTGGATATGCCTAAGGCCTCACAGTTCATCTGACAATACTCCAGCATTTTGGGGGATGCATCAACGGCTGTCACCTGCTTAACCCGAGGGGCAATCATCGATGTGACTCTTCCCGGACCACAACAAAGATCCAACACCGTATCCGTTTGACTTGTCGGAATGGCATCGATCTGAAGACGGGTATAGGCCTTTTCCATCTTTGCCATTTGATCATACATCGGCGCCTGCTTATCCCAAAATACCCCGGGGTCATAATCTGAACCAGGTTTTGGCCCATGTTGAGCGGTCTTCAGGGACAGCAGTTCTTCCCAATTAATTAATGATTTCATCGGGTATCCTTTCTTATATTTAGTCGATCACTAAGCAAAATTTAGCTATATTAAGTTTCAATTAATTCATAATACAATAAATATAGTTCAAAATCAATAGTTATTTTACATTTATTATAACATCGTTTTGTTATGTATAATTTTGTTTTTAACTAAAAAATATGTTTTTAAATAAATAAAAGTGATATAAAAAGTCTCTTCATATTCAGTGCTCCCTTAATCTAATTCTAAACAATTAAACAACACTATCCGATCTAAAGCACTGTAACCGCCTAGGATTTGTTCTTTCACACCCTTTTATTCCACGTAAAAAAGTATCCCGACCGTCAATACAGACTATTGGGATACTTTTTTGGTTTTAAAAAATAATCATGAAAAAGCTTGTCCGCCATTTTGTCAGTGGCAAAGGTTAAGCTGGATACTGTCGGTAACTTTAATACTCTACTCCTAAATAAATCGCCTAAAGCGGTTTTAGTAATTGCCAGCCGTTTCACCTTTTAACAGTTTAACAGCAGAACTGGTTCCGATGCGGGCACAGCCTTCGTTGATAAAGGCAATCAGATCATCCACGGATTTAACCCCACCAGCAGCCTTCATTTTTACAGCCGGGCCGATATTGGCTTTAAACAAACGGATGTCTTCAATGGTTGCCCCGGCGGTTCCAAAGCCGGTGGAAGTTTTGATGTAATCGGCTTTGGCATTGGTCACCAGCTTACAGACCGTCACCTTTTCGGCTTCGGTCAGGAAACAGGTTTCGACAATCACCTTAAGGATCTTGTCGCCGATGGCCTGTTTAATTTCGGCAATTTCATTTTGAACCACTTCATAGTCTTTGTTTTTCAGGGCAGTGATATTAATCACCATATCAATTTCTGAGGCCCCGTTGTTAACCGCCTCAACCGCTTCAAAAACCTTGGTGGCCGTGGTGTTATAACCCAACGGAAAACCGATAACAGTACAAATATTGAGTTTATCGCCGTAGGTTTCTTTGATTTTTTTTACATAAGTCGGCGGAATACACACCGACGCGGTTTCATAGGTGATGGCATCGTCACAGATCACCGTAATCTCTTCCCAGGTGGCAAATTGTTTTAACAGTGTGTGATCAATATGGCTTAAAATTTCCTTGTTTGTCATTCTCATTCTCCTAATTTTCGTAAATCAATGATGTAACAATTGTCGGTACTACGTTATCATGCTAAACTAATCCAACCACTCATTTGGCCATGGTGTCTTTGAGCTTTTCATAGATTTCGGTATAGGTATCAAAGACACCCTGATAGGTTGCGTACAGGTCTTTGTTGGGCTGTACCGAATACGCTTCTCTGACCATGCCTTTCGTTGCCGCATCAAAGGATGCGTAAGCACCGGAACCGACTGCCGCGACGATGGCGCAGCCCAGAACACTGGCACTGGCGTCTTCGGTGACAACAATTGGCTTGCCAGTGACATCAGCGATGATCTGCATCCAGGTGGCATCTTTGGTGACCCCACCGCAGCCTACAATGATGTTGATGGGACAACCCTGAGCTTCAAAGTTATCGATGATATTTTTAGTCCCAAGGGCTACGGATTCTAGCAGGGCCCGATAAATATGCGCTTTGGTATGACTCAGGGTTAAGCCGTAAATCACCCCTTTGGCATTGGCATCTTTGTAGGGAGTCCGATTTCCCTGGAAGAAGTCAAGGGCTACCAGACCTTCCGAGCCGGCAGGAATTTTGGCTACCAATTCATTCATATAGGCATAGGGGTTTTCATGGGAACTCATATCAAATTCCCGCATAAACCATTTAATAATCGAACCGGCCGAAATTTGGCCACCTTCTAATAACCACTGGTCGGGAACGATGGCATTGTTGTAAGGACCCCAAATTCCGTTTAGATTCAGTTTCTTTTCGGAAAAGGCCAGTTGGACAAAACTGGTCCCCATGATCATGGCCAGCTTGCCTTCTTTGGCAACACCTAAACCAAGCATCCCGATATGAGCGTCAATCCCGCCCTGAACAACCTTCATTTCCGGGTTGATATCGTAATGATCAGCAAATTCGCGGTTGATGATGCCCACAAAATCACCCACTTGTTTCACATCCAGAACCAGTTTTTCGGCATAGTCTTCCAAACCAATCTGTTCAAAGAATTCGCCGTTCCAACCGCCTTCACACTTAATATAATTCCATTTGCAGGTTGAATTACAAATCGAGGTGGCATAAACCCCGCATAACTGGTAGTTCATCCAGTCCAACTGTTCAATAATTTTATAGCTTTTAGAATAGATTTCTTTTTGATTGTTTTTAATCCACAGCACCTTGGGAAGCATCCATTCTACTGAATCTTCTCCACCGGAGTATTCTAAAACAGGGTGTTTGGTGTCATTGATGATTTTCATTTCTTTCTTGGCCCGGGTATCCATCCACATGATCGCATCGGCTAATGGGTTGCCTTTGTCATCAATCGGAATGACCGTTGATGAGGTAGAGCAGACACTGACCGCTTGGATGTTATGGCGTACTTCTTTTGTCAGTGACGACATCACATTTTTAACCGCTACATTAAAACAATTCCACCAGTCGGCCGGTTTCTGTTCGGCCCAGCCAGCCTGAGGATAAAAGGTTTCATAAACCTGTTCATCTCCAGCCATTACCGCCCCTTTAATATCTGTTACAATCACTCTGACACTTTGTGTTCCGGTGTCAACACCCATAAAATACTTTTCTGTGTTCATTAATTCTCCCCCCATGGATAAAACATTATTTTATTGTAGAAATAACCACCTTTGGCTATTTCAGCAAAAACGTTGGGCACTTCATCAAGCGGTAAACGATGACTGATAATGTCTTTAGCGGTCATGCCTTTTTCAGCAAACATTTTTAAGGATTCGGTCCAGTCTTCCCCGGGATAGGGTTTGGTAAACGAATTCCAGGAACCGATCAGACTCAACTGGCTTCGCATTAAGGTATCCAGTTCTTTTTCACTGAGATCCAGTCCTTTGTGGGAAATCCCCAGATAAACAACCCGGCCCATTTTGCTGGCCATTAGAATACATTGTTTTTGAGCCGCGGGTGCGCCCGAAAAATCAATGACGATATTGGCGCCTTTTCCAGCGGTGGCTTCCATAACCGCCGCTACGGCATCTTCTTTTAGGGAGTTGATGGTAACATCGGCACCGACTTTTTTGGCAATCTCCAATTTTTCATCCCAGACATCCACGGCAATCACCTGCGATGCCCCAGCCAGTTTGGCATATTGAGCAGCAAATAAACCAATCGGTCCAGTGCCTACCACACAAACCGAATCGCCTGGTAAAAAATTAGCCCGAGCCAAACCGTGATAAGCGTTGGCACATGGATCAATCGTTGCCGCATCTTCATAGGAAACATGATCAGGCACTTTTAACAGGTTGCCTTCTTTTACCGCTACATACTCTGCCAGGGCACCATTGCGGCGGGACCCATAATAGTCATAGTGTTCGCAGAGTGAGTAAATGCCTTTCTGGCACCATTCGCATTCAAAACAAGGAATGAGTGGCGGAACCACCACCCGATCGCCAACCTTGAAGTTTTTAATATCCGCACCCAGCGCGGTGATTTCTCCCGAAAATTCGTGACCGATGATAATCGGCGAAACATGGGCGCCATAGGTCAGTACCCGGGGAATATCAGATCCACACAGACCGACGGCCCGAACCTTTACCATTACCTCATCCGGCAAAACAATCGGCAGGGGAACCTCTTCCACCCGCAAATCGCCTGGTTTATACATAGATACAGCTTTCATTCTTTCCTCCTTAAAACCGTTGGTGTGAATTTAAAAGTGGCTTTAAATCGCTTTTTTAAGCAATGTAACCCTTTTCTTTGCGTCTAAAAAATATTGGCAGCTTTTCGAACTACCCATAAAAAAACGCCAGACCGTTTGAAATTTACTATCAAATTTCTACTACCGTTGGATTTAAACTCATTCTAACACCATAAACCAACGCTGTCAATATGATTGGCGTCAATTATTAACTTTTTTAAGTCTCCGGTAATTGTCAAAGTGTTTTTTTTAACGTATAATAAGAAAAAAGAACGGAGGCTCTCTCGTTGCCATCATTGTTAACTGAAATACGCACAAAGTATAACCTATTCTCAAGCACCCAAAAGGTGATTGCCAATTACATCCTAGATCATCCCGATACGGTTTCGCTGCTTTCCATCACCGAGCTGGCTAAAAAATGTCATACCAGCGAAACCACGGTCATGCGACTGCTAAAAAAGCTTAACTACAGTTCCTATCAGATTTTTCGGATTAATCTGGCTAAAGAGTTTTCAGACACGCCGTCAGAAAGCATCATTGAGGAGATTCTTGGGGATGATGACGTCAATACGATCAAGAAAAAAGTCATCGGTCATACCATCACTGCCATCAATGATCTGGAACATTCCCTAAAAAATGAGGTCATTGAAGAAGCCCTAAACATCTTGCTGGCCGCTAAACGGATACTTTTTTTCGGTGTTGGTGCCTCGGCCTCCATTGCCATGGATGCGATGCATAAGTTTGTAAAAATTGGGCTCAATGTCTGCAGTTATCCCGACCCCCATTT
This sequence comes from Acetobacterium sp. K1/6, assembly GCF_034438075.1. Lineage (NCBI taxonomy): Bacteria > Bacillati > Bacillota > Clostridia > Eubacteriales > Eubacteriaceae > Acetobacterium > Acetobacterium sp. K1/6. Next base: position 240,689 of record NZ_JAXQGA010000004.1, read on the forward strand.
TATGAATATTATTGCCTCCCATGCCACCATTGATGACGTCTTATTTGCCGTCTCCCATACCGGTGAAAGCCTGGAGGTGTTAAGCACCGTTACCATTGCCAAAAAAAACCAGGCCAAGATCATCGCTCTGTCGAGTTTTGAAAATTCAACCCTGGCCCAGCAGGCGGATATCTTTTTATCCAGCTCCACCAACGACAAAAAATACCATTCCGAAGCGATGGCCTCCCGGATAGTCCAGCTAACCATCATCGATATCCTCTACCTGAGTGCCTTTATGCGAAATGAAGTGGTCTTTTACGACGCCCTCTCCGCTTCCCGGGATGCCGTTGGCCTGAACAAAACCTAAACTTTTAGAAAAGGAGATTTATTATGAGTATTATTACCTTTGTGGGAGCCGGACAAATGGCTTCTGCCCTGTCTTTTCCGGCCACAGAAAACGGCCATGAAGTCCGCCTGGTGGGTACTCACCTGGATCGGGACATTATTGATTCTGCTGAACTAACCGGTTTTCATCCAACCTTGAAACGCCAGTTACCCAAAGAGGGAATCAAGTATTATCAGCTCGAAGATGTGGAGCTGGCGCTGGATGGCACCAATGCCGTTTTGTGTGGGGTCAGCAGTTTTGGTGTGGACTGGTTCTGTGAAACAATCCTGCCGCTGATCCCCGACTCTGTTCCGCTGCTTTCGGTCACCAAAGGAATGATTGATTTAGAGGATGGTTCGATGATTACCTACCCCGATTACTTTTTAAGCAAACTGCCGGCGGGAAAGAAACTTTCCATTAATGCCATCGGCGGCCCCTGCACCAGCTATGAACTGGCCGACAAGGATCACTCGGCCGTAGCCTTTTGCGGTACCGATATGGAAATTCTACGACGCTTTAAAAAACTCTTTTCAACCGATTATTATCACATCAGTCTATCCACCGATGTGGTCGGGGTTGAATGTGCAGTAGCCCTTAAAAACGCCTATGCCCTGGGGGTTTCCCTGGCAATCGGTCTGGCCCTTGGTCCCGATGACACTGGTAAAGAACACTATAATTCCCAGGCGGCACTCTTTGGACAAAGCATTAAAGAAATGAAACAGTTACTTGCCATTGTCAACGGCGGCGAAGAAAATATTATCTATGGTGCTGGCGACCTATACGTCACCATTTTTGGCGGGCGCACCCGAAAAATCGGCACGCTTCTGGGGCGGGGCATCTCTTTTAAAAAAGCCATCGCCGAACTGGAAGGCGTCACCCTGGAATCGATCGTTATTGCCACCCGCACGGCCCGCTACGTCCAGCGTCTGGCCGAACGGGGCAGCATTAAACTCAAAGATTTTCCGCTGCTGATGCATGTTGATGACATCATCAATCACGGCGCGGCGGTGGCGATCCCCTGGGCTGATTTTGAGACTGAGAAATATTAAACCGTAGGATATGCCATGCTCAATAATTGGTTGGTCTGATTCTTTGTATCGCGCCAATTCTACCGCTCGTTGATTTCTTAAATAATTATTTTACTTCCGGCAGATCCCCAAAATATGGTGTAGATCTGCCGGTTTTATGCTAAAATGATTAAAAGAAATCGAGGTAAGAAATGGAAATTTTTTCAACACTTGACACCTTGCAGAGCTTTCTTTTACAATTTGGCATCTGGACACCGCTGGCGTTTTTTCTGTTGCAATTGCTCCAAATCATCATTGCTCCCATCCCCGGAGGAACCATTGGTTTGGTTGGCGGCGCCCTCTTTGGCACTATTGGTGGCTTTCTGATCAGTGCTGCCGGTACCATAACCGGATCGATTATCGTTTTTGTTTTGGCCAAACGATTTGGACGGCCATTTGTTGTGCGCTTTGTCAGTCCGGAACTGATTGAAAAATATGATCATATTAAAGAATCAAAACTCAACACCGTTCTTTTTCTGATTTTTCTCTTTCCGCTTTTTCCCGATGACATGCTTTGTTTTATCGCCGGTCTATCAACCATGCCGTTGAAAACCTTTATCCTGATCGTCCTGTTAGCTCGAACCCCCAGTGTTTTTATCAATACCATGATCGGTGCTGGAATTATGGATGACAGCCCCACCCAGTTTATTATTGCAGTGGCCATCTATGCTGTTCTGATTGCCGTACTTTACTTTAACCGTAAGCGTCTGGACACTTTTATAAAACACAGTAAAACAATCGTGGCTGAACTTCCCCCACCGCCTAAAATTGACAAGGAGCTTTAGATGACCGAAAAAACAAAAAAAGAACTGAACCGCTTATATATGAGCGAGCTCGTCACCGCCCTGGTCTGCGGGATGCTGATGTATCTGCTCACCGACTCCACCGGTCAACCCCTCGATCTACGCCTGCTGATCCCCGGCGGGGTGCTGATCTTTATTATCCTTCAAAGCGCCGGATACTGGTATTATCGCTATCAGCTCGTGGATAATCCCAGCGACCCGATGGACTGGATAATGCCGCTTTTTTCAGTGCTTAAAAAACTGGATTTGGCTTTCTTTTGCCTATACCCGCTTTATCTGCTGTACCTGCTGATTTTAAAGCCTGACACCTTTTTTATGACCATGAACATTTTCGGCCTGATCCTTTATGCTTTTTCGATAATTGAATACTACAATTACTATTATTACAGTGTTCAAATCGGAGTAATTAAAAAGAAAGTCCCCTCTGAGCTCAGATTGGAACTTTCTCATTATGAAAAGACAAAATTAATTTAACGAAGGGTATCGGTTCCCCCTTGGGCAGAACCGTGGTTTATACAACATGATGTATTTCGTTTCTATTTTACACACCATTAATCCGCTTTTTTTTGCGCTTCTGGCTATTGCCGGGCTGCTGCTCTGGAAAGCCATTTATACCTATAAAACCTATGCCGAGCTGCGGGGGAATGCCATTAAAGAAATGATCGTCGGCAGTCTTGTGCTTATTTTTATCCTGGGTATCTTTATTGTGGTTCCCCTGGTTGCCGGCATCACCGTTAAGGATAATGAGCTGTCGCTCCGACTACCCACCGGTTTTACCTTCGAGACCTATCCCGAAGCCGATATTCTTTCGGCTAAGATGGTCAGTCTGGATCAGACCGAGTACACCATTGCCAAAAAGGTGGTCGGTACCGAAACTAGAGCTTACCGGGAAGGCATCTTCCTGCTGCAAAACGGTACCGAAGCCGCGGTCTTTGTCAACGGCAATACCGCCATCCTGGTAGAAACACCCAATCGCATCTTGCTGTTAGCACCGGATCGATTCGATGATTTTGTCAAAAACTTTAGTGAGAAGCTGATTCCTGTAAAGCCTTAGTATAAAAACTTGATCTAAAAAAGCGTGCCTCTTCTGCAGATGGCACGCTTTTTTTATTTTGGCTCTTCTACTATCTTAGCCACCCGGCCGACCTGACCGTCGGTGAGCATCACCTTGATCCCGTGGGGATGGGTAGGGCTTTTCGTGAGCAGTTTACCAACCCGGCCCGAAGTCAACTTACCACTGCGCTGATCAGCCTTTAAAACAATCTCGACTAATGCACCAACCTTAACGTCGCTTCTTTTCTGTCCGTTCATACTTTTTCCTCTCGGGTTTCTTCCAGGGCAATGGCCAGCTGATCCATACAGGAGGTAGGCTTTTTCCCACAGGTCTGCCCCTTAAACATCGCGATGATTTCATCTGCCGATTTTCCCTCAAGCAGCACAACCAGAGCTTTTAAATTCCCATCACAACCGCCTTCAAAAACCAGATTACTGACTACATCACCCGCTAAATCAAATTGAATGTTGCGAACACAGACGCCCTGGGGCTTATAACTTAATGTCATTTTTTCCTCTTTCTATTTTAATACACTTACCAATCTATTTTTCATTTTTTTTACCTGATCCTCTATCGGATGCACATACTCTTCATTCATAAAACGGGAATGGATGATAAAATCAGCCGTTGCCAGATTATTGGCCACCGGGATATCATAAACCGTGGCAATCCTGAGCAAGGCCTTAATATCCGGGTCGTGGGGCTGGGCTTCCAGGGGATCCCAAATAAAGATCAGCATATCAATCTTACCATCCACAATGCGCGCCCCAATTTGTTGATCACCACCGAAAGGGCCGCTTTTAAAAATCTGTACCGGCAATCCCGTTTGCTCTTGAATAAGACTTCCGGTTGTTCCCGTTCCGCACAAATGATGCCGCTGTAATATTTCTTTGTTGCGACAAGCCCAGTCCAATAACTCGGCTTTTTTTCCATCATGGGCAATTAAAGCGATTTTCTTGGTTTTTTCAATTGTAACATTAACATATTCCATTTCAGCCCTCATCTACTTTCACTATTATTTTTGCAACGCTTATTTTTTCACTTCAAAATCCAGCAGCTTAACATCTTTTGATCGAAACTCCGATTTTACTTTTTCTTCTTTAACATAGTCGGTGCTTAAATATTTCTTGTTATCATCAGCAAAGACGGTGACGACCACCGCGTTCGGATCTTCTAATAAATCCTGGGCAATGATGGCGGCGATAAAATTGGCACCCGATGAGATCCCTACCCCTAAACCCAATTCTTTGGATAGCTGCTGGGCCATAATGATGGCATCGCCATCCTCGACCGCTATAATATCGTCCAATTCATCCAGTTTTATCAGATCAGGTACAAATTCATCTGAGATTCCCTGAATGCGATGTCTACCCACCCGATATCCCGTTGATAGCGTTGGCGAACTTGCTGGTTCCATAGGATAAGCCTTAAATGCTGGATTTTTATCTTTAAAATATCGGCCTAATCCCATCACTGTTCCCCCGGTTCCGACACCGGCAACCAACGCCTGGGGGATTACTCCAAACGCTGACAATTGAGCATCAATTTCCGGGGCCGTCCGTTCATACTGAGCCTCGGTATTTTCTTCATTGGAAAATTGGCAGGGCAGAAAGGCGTTACCTTTGGCAGCCAGAGCACCGCATTGGGCAATACTCCCTAAAAAGCCACCTTCTTCTTTAGAAACCAGCCGAACTTCACCACCATAGCTCCGAATCAGATTTTTTCGTTCATCACTCATCCAATCTGGCATGTAGATCACCACCGGGTGTCCTAAGCAGGTCCCGACGGCGGTAAACGCGATCCCCGTGTTGCCGCTGGTGGCTTCAACAATGGTTTCCCCTTCATGGATTTCACCCTTTTCATAAGCCTTTTTTAGGATGTGCAAAGCCACCCGATCTTTAATACTGCCAGTGAGATTATAATGCTCTGCTTTGGCATAAACACTCCGGGCTTGACCCTTATATAGAAAATTAATTTTTAATAAGGGGGTCTTCCCAATGAGTTCTTCTAGTGCAAGAAACTTCTCTTCGTTATCCATTTAGTCTATCCTTTTACGTATTTAATCAGCCGTCTATCTTAATTATATTTTTCTGCCTACTTGTTTTTTATTCTGGCATTGATATAATCATACTAAAATAAAGTAAATAAATCAATCTTTATCAGGAGGTTAATGCATGATCGTCGGTTTAACCAAGAACCAACAGATTCCCACTAAGAAAATGAATCGAAACAGTGGTCGGGCACTTCGGGAAAAAGTACCTTTTTCGGCCCAATCTGTTTTTCATCCAGTCGACCGTGACCCTGTTGCCATCATTGAAAGTCAAAACTATTTTCGCATCCCTGAACTGATTCCCCTTCGCCACCAAAAAATGACCGGTTCACCCTTTGCCTTTTTCCGGGGGACCGCCCTGTTAATGGCTCATGATTTATCCTGTCAGACTCAGTCCGGCATTCATGTGACCATCTGTGGTGATGCCCATATTGGCAATTTCGGGTTTTACGCTTCTCCGGAGCGACGCCTGATTTTTGATCTCAATGACTTTGACGAGGCAGCTCCAGGCCCCTGGGAATGGGATTTAAAACGGCTGATCACCAGTATTATTCTCTGTGCCCATGAACTGGGCTTTGACACCAAAAATACAAGAGAAGCCGTACTTCAAACCGCAGCATTCTACCGCAAAGGTCTGGACTTGATGTCCGATATGACCTCCCTTGAACGCTACTTTATCCTTGGCGATGAGGAACTTTTTCTTAAGAGTTTTTCCGACTCCTCCCGGGAAGAATTTGAGAAAATCATTAAAAAAGCAAAAAAAAGAACATCCAACCAGGTCATTTCAAAAATGACCGAAACCGATCCCTTTGGCCGCCGTACCTTTATCGAAAATCCGCCGATTACGACTCATTTAGATGCGAAACTGATTGATGAAGTGGAATCCTATTTCAGACAGTATTTAAAAACCGTTCGTCCCGATATTGAAATACTTTTGTCCCAGCATGTTTTAACCGATATTGCCAGGCGGATCGTCGGGGTTGGCAGTATCGGAACCCGCTGTTACCTGCTGGTGCTGACCTGCGAAGACGAAAGCCATCTCGTTTTGCAGATCAAGCAGGCAAACGACTCCGCAATCACTAAGTACAGCCAGAAAAATTTCACCACCCCTAATACCATGACGCATGGTTTAGGCAACGGCTATCGGGTGGTCAGCCATCAACAAATTCTCCAGGCTGCCTCTGATCCCTTTCTTGGATATTTTTCTGCTGCTGAAGGGATGGATTTCTACGTCCGTCAGTTTCGCGATATGAAAGGCACGGTTGATCTGTCTGAACTTGATTTTGAGACGTTTAAGCAATATGTCATTAATTGCGGCGTCGTGCTGGCTCGCGCACATGTGCAAAGCCCCTTTGCCAACTGGATCAATGGGTATTTAGGCGATGGCGATGGTTTTGATCACGCTGCCGTTAACTGGTGTTTCGACTATTCCAAACAAGTTTATCGGGATTATGAAACCTATCGAAAAAGTCTACCCCGTAATTAAAGCCACTCTTGGGCATTTGAAAATGTCTGAAATCGGACATTTTCTCTTGCTTTTTATTCAGATATCCGCTATAGTGTTAACGAGCGAGATTTATTTCTCGGCCATTCTTCGTGTGTTCGTGACCTTCCACACGTAAAACAAAACTAAAGGAGTTTTTTTTATGCGAAAAATCAGTGTTCTCTTTGTTACCCAGGCGGCGGTTATTGCCGCCATGTATGTGGTGCTGACCTTTGTGTCCAACTCAATGGGTTTGGCCAGCGGCGAAATTCAAATTCGACTCTCCGAAATGCTCTGTATTCTGCCTGTTTTTACTCCGGCAGCCATACCTGGCCTTTTCCTTGGCTGTCTGCTTAGTAATCTTTTAATCGGCGCTACCGTCATTGATATTGTCTTTGGCAGCCTGGCAACCCTCATTGCGGCGAGTCTCAGTTATCAGCTGAGAAATCATAAATATCCGCTTCTCGTCACCGTCCCCCCGGTTGTGGTCAATATGATCATCGTACCCTTTGTTCTAAAATACAGTTACGGCGTCCCTTTACCGATCCCGGTGATGATGGCAACGGTCGGTCTTGGGCAAGTGATTTCCTGTATGGTCTTGGGCTCTGTCCTCTACTTTGCCTTGGATAAACGTCGCGTTATTTTTCACCAAAACTAAAAAATTGTGCACACTCATAAAAAGACAGGCCCAAAGGGCCTGTCTTTTTAGTCTCAAATCATTTAATCAATGCTCCCCCAATCCCGTTGGTTTTTCCGATAAACACGTTATTTCGATACTTGACCAATTTGACCGGCCCGATAGGCTTTACTGTATTTTCGGCAGTGTTTGTCCTGTCCGAGCAGTGCGTAGGTTGCAAAGATGGTTCCCATTATATCCCGGTTTAAAGGATCCATTACGACCGAGTCCATCCCGGCCTGTATTGCAAATGCAATGCTGGTTTTGTTAAGCAGTCCGCGCACCGGTAAACCAAATGAAATGTTGCTAATCGCTCCGGTTACATGGATGTTGGGGTACAATTCCTTGATTGCTTTGATTTCAGCTACAAAATTTAGTAGCGAATTGTTTGCCGTCGATAACGCCATCACACAGGGGTCGATATGAATCCGATCCGGTGTGATGCCGTATTTGGCTGCTTTTTCAACCATGCTTTTTGTGATATCCACCTTTGTTTTGACATCATTGGGGATCCCGTTATTATCACAGGTGAGTCCCACCACTTCCCATGTGTTTCCCGCCATCAGCGGAAGCAAGACGTCACACTTGTCCCCTTCTTCGGAAATGGAATTGAGCATGCCCGGTTTATTGGCATATTTAAATACTGCTTCAATGACCCGGGGGTTGGGGCTATCGATACAGAGGGGTGTCTCAACCGCATCCTGCACCACTTCCATCAACCATTTCAAGGTTTCAATTTCGTATTCCGGGGCTGTACTGGCACAAACATCGATGAAATCTGCACCGGCTTTTGCCTGTCTGGTCGCACGATCTGCAATAAATGCAGCATCCCGTTTTTCAATGGCATCCTTCACTGCCGGGATGGAGCCGTTAATTTTCTCTCCAATAATAATCATATTAATTACCTTTCTTTTTTTAATTAAATGTGTATCTCTTGCGAGTGTTTATGCTTACCTTCGAATTTCTAAGCACGTTCATTTATTCATACTTATCCACCCATCGGTAAATTGCGCGTTTTAATAACATCGCCATCATTAATCATTTTGGTATGCACTGCCGAAGGTGTGATCAACTCATTATTGACAGTGATAAGGAGGGCCGTATTTTCGATTACGTGTTGCGCTTTCATTAGGTCAACAAATTGCGCAAGTGTTATATTTTTAATCGCATCAAATTCCTGATTATTAAAAACGATCATTTTGTTGCTTTCATTGTTAGCAATTCAACCGGAATATCAAATTTTCTGCCGGTTGCCGGTAATGCCTCATTTCTGAAAAATTCCGGCATGACGTTATCTTCTGGTTTCCAGCCGGCCTGTTTGTTAAATTCCTTTTCTAACCGCAAGGTCGTATCGGCAGCTGCAAAGAGGTCGTCGGGACTTAAGTTTTTCCCGTATAGGGCATTATATAACTCAGCCACCTTATCAAGTTGACCACCTAAGGTTGCCATCGCCATCATACAGGTCATACTGTCTGCCATGGCAAAGATATGCTGCATGATGTTGGACGTTGCAATCGCCCCATCGACATCGCTTGGATCATCCGGACCCAGGGTTATTCCCGCGGTATGATCCGCTCCCATCGCCGTTGTTGCATAAGTATAACCGGTACCAATTGAACCGCGCGGATCGTAACCAGGCAGAGCCTGATTCTTGCAGGTTGGGATTCGCTTGCTATTAAAATGCCGGCCCACTTGCTCTGTACCCTGGCCAAGCAAATTCCCCAACTCCGTCCCATCAGAAATTTGTTGATATAATTCCAACGCTGCAATAGCATCGCCCCATGGGATGATTCCGGCTTCCATACACAAGGCGATGGTTGCGCCTGTTTCAATGGTATCCAGACCAATATCATCGCACATCCGATCCATTTTTGCAATGGCTTCATAATCATAGATATCACAATTTGGACCACAGAGCGCAATGGTTTCATATTCAAAGCCACCGGTTAAAAAGTTTCCATCATCGTCATTGACAATATTTGAACATTTAACCAAACACCCCGCTTGACAGGGATGCTTGTTCTTGCCATTCTTATTGACAAATTCCAGGAACTTATCCGATTTTAAATTCTCAATATTTTCAGAAATCGTGCCCGTGAAATTGTGTGTCGGGATGATCCCTGCAGGGCCCACTAAATCAATGGTCGAAGCCGTTCCCACTAAAGAAAAAGGGCTTGTTTTTGACGATTCAATTACCGCTTGATTGAGTTCTTTTTTGATTTTTTTAAATTGTTCTTGATCCGCAAATTCGAGCGTATTTTTATTCTTAGCTTTTTGAACAACAATGCCTTTAATCCGTTTAGAACCTAAAACAGATCCCAAGCCACCCCGGCCGGCCGCCCGACACGGATAATTGGTGCCAAATTCAGTTACCTGCAAAGAAGAATTCTTGTACAGCCGTTCTCCCGCCCGACCAATGGAAATTACCGAGACCTTTTCACCATAGTTATTTTGCATCTGCTCCACAAATTCATAATTGTTCATCCCCTCATATGATGACGCATCTTCCAGACTGATCGTTCCGCTTGATTGAATCAGAACAAACTGCATTGCCGCATCCTCTTTAGGAATATCTTCAATCACAATCGCGCGGATATTGTGTCCGGCTAACGCACCGGCCACACTTCCCCCGACATTTGATTCTTTTATACCATTGGTCAGCGGACTTTTAGCCCCAACCGAAAGTCGATCGGCACAAACCAGTCCACTGCCGGCAAACATACCGGTGCAAAAGATAAGTTTAGCCTCTTCACCCAGAGGATCACAGCTCGGGTTCACCTCATCGATTAAAAATTGTGCAATTAAACTTCGCCCGCCCAAGCCCAAATAGGCATCTTTGTAGTTTTCAGTTTTAACGGTATTGTTACTTGAGTTAATTCGGATTGTTTTCCACATGATTATTTCTCCTTAGAAAAATTTGACTTACATGAATACATGTTACGATATGCGTTCATACTAACGCGCTCTTTTTCTTTAAATAGTTTGTAGAGTGTCCTGACTGAATCAAATCCGATCAGCTCTGAGATTTTCTCAATTGAATAATCATACTCAACAAGATATCTTTTGGCATATCCCAATCTGATTTCAATCAAGGTTTTATTAAAAGATGTATTGAAATACTTTTTAAATATCCGGTTAACATGCCGGGGCGTTGTGTGAAAAATGATCGCCATTTTTTCAAGTGTTATTTTTTCACTTATGTTACGATGAATATATTTTGTCATCAGAAGTGCTCTGTTTTCATATTTTAAATGGTCATTTAACCCGTCGTCCTTACCCGTAAGCATATTCTGAATCATACTCATTACGATCAATGAGAGGAGTCCTTGAAGCTTTAAATAATAAAAATGCTGGCGACTTAGAAACGCGTTGCAAAGATCATCAATCAACGCCATTACACCATTTGTATCGCTTGAAATCGCGTATTTACGAATGCTTTTTAAGTATCGATCCAATTCATCAATTTGATATTCCAACGCGGTCATTTTACTGTCATCACATTTGTTTTTTATTATTTCAAAAGTGATCAAAAATCTGTCATTTCCATAAAAGCTATCTGTTTTCATATGGTGCTCAACATTGGGGGCTAAATAAAGGATGTCATGTTTCTGTAGTTCTAATTCTTCGCCATCACAGATTACGACCATTTGGCCATTTAGCACATAATAAAGTTCATGGAAATCATGACTGTGCGGAAATTCGATGTGGTCCTGGTTCATAAACTGGTTATTATGGATTACGATACTAAAAGAGTCATAAGATAATGTCACGTATGTTCCCATCAAATCATTATATTTTTGACGTTCAGCAAATGAATAGCTCATTTTTTTGCTCCTCTTTTTCTCAATAATTCCATTTCGATCCGAAGTCGTTTACAGTCACTATTTATCAAAATTATACCATGTATTGATGCTCTTTTTGATTATTATTTTAAACTTTTCCTGCTTCAAGGCAGATTTTTATGTGCGCTAAAATCAGCCAACTTTTACAATGATTGCAGCAGCGGAGTCCCCGGCTGCACATCCACAGACCAATACGTAACCGCCACCTTTAATAACCGCTTCTTCAATGCCTTCCATTAATAGCCTTGCAATTGTTGGACCTTGAGGATGACCAAATACCAATGATGTCCCATAATTATTGATCCGGGTTTGTTTAATCCCCAGTGTTTTTGCTAAATGAAGGTCATTTGCGATGAAAGGACTATGGTTTTTAATCGCGACCAAATCGTTAATGCCGATCCCGGCTTTTTCCATTGCCATTTGTCCGGCACCGGCCGGAGCCGCTGGCATGAATGCTTTTTTTGTTCGATTAAAACCGTAAGAAACAACTTGTACCGTTACTTTTTCGGTGCTTAATGCCGCTGCTTTTTGCTTGGTAGTAATGATCATCCCTGTATTCCCGTCAGCCGGGTGTGTTTGGGAACCGAAGGTATGAATCCCATCTTCAGCAACCGGCCGTAGTTTTTTCAGACCTTCTTTGGTTGTTTGGGCAACGCCTTCGTCTTCACTGATGATCAGGGTGTTTTTTCTTGATTTCAGCTCAATCGGAAACATATACTTTTTCTGAAATGCTCGATCATTGGCCAGAGCATCGGCATATTGTTGATATCGCATTAAGGTTACTTCATCCGCTTCTGCTCTGGTAAATCCGCCTTCTCTGGCCACGTTCTCTGCTGTGGTCAGCATCCCAAAGCCAGTTGAAGGATCGCGGTTGATATTGTCCATGTTGATATTTTCCGACACGACTTCCCCGCCCGGACCTTGTGGATTTGACCAGACAATATGTGGCCCATTAGAAATCCGATCCGTCATCATGCAATATGCGGTTGACAAGGTGCCCATCTCTACTGCTAATGCCGCTGAATAAATGGTATTGGTGGAAGTCGCACATGCATGACTGATGGCCATCCCAGGAATGGTTAAGCCCATTTCATTCGCTGCCCAGGATGCGCCAAAGAAAGATCCCGGCTGGATAACCGTATGGCCAAGATAAAGAAACTCGATCATCTGGGGATCAAAACCCTTTGCTTTTAAAAAACGCTTACCGGTCTGGGCCGCCAATTTAATGGAATTTTCATTTTGAAGACTTCCCTGCCATTTACAAAATGGTGTACTGAAATACCCCCCGTATGGAATATATGCCTTGTTAAACACCGTTGTCCTCCTTGTTAATTTTATTTTTATTGAGACGCCTATTTCACAGTTCGTTATTGCAACTTGAATTATTAGTCGCTTACTGTAAAAAGATGATTGTTGAATTCTTCGCTGAATTTCTCAGTAATAAAATTCGACTTAGCCATACACTTGTCTGCTATTGGTTTAAACCTAAACCATTAAACCTCAACTTCATTTCTGCTGATGACATCATTTTGCATCGCCTCACTTAGCTCGTTAAAATAGGCGGAGTAACCGGCAATCCTGACGACCAGATCGCGATACGCAGCCGGATCTTTTTGTGCGGCTCTCATCGCTTCTGTGCTTACAACGTTATATTGAACCTCCATTCCGCCTTTTTCAAAATAGGCCTTGGTCATATTTAGCAGGGCTTTTTTCGCACCTTGCGTTTGTAGCGATGAGGGATGCACTTTCAGGTTTAGCGCGATGCCATCCATGTATTTCCCATGATCGATGTGACAGGCTGAATTATAAATCGCGGTTGGACCATTTTTATCTCTTCCCTGTCCCGGTGACATCGCGTCTGCCAATGGTTGGCCCGCATTTCTGCCATCAGGTGTCGCATCGGTAACTGCTCCTTGAACAACATGCTGGGCAGCTCCGTAAAGCCCTGCTTTATAAACCTTGGAGCGCTTACTGTAGCATTCTTTACAATTGTCGTAATAGATATCGGTAACCCACCGCATCATTTCATCGGCATCGTTATCATCATTTCCATAATGCGGAACCTCATTTAAAATCTGCTGCTGCAAAACTTCATAGCCTTTCCAATCGGCCATCATGGCATCATAGAGTTCTTTTGCGGTGCAGATTTCCTGATCAAAAACCATGTATTTAATTGCCATTAGCGAGTCCGAAACGGTAGCCAGACCAGTGGCTGTTCCCCCATAAGAGTTGTATTTTGCACCGCCTGCCGCGCAATCTTTTCCGGACGCCATACAGCCCTCGATAGAAATTGACAACGCTGGCGACGGGGCGTAAAATTCGGACAGATTTTCAACATAATTTTGAATGGTAACCGACCATTTATGAAGATAATCAAATTGTTTTTTATAAGCTGCTTTGACCTCGTCAAAGGACTTCATCTCATAAAGATAGCCGGTTTCCAGTCCGCCAGATTTCCCATTTGACGGATTTGTCCCATTGTTTAGCGCCGTCAGTAAAACATTCCCGTGGCTTCCCAATCCGGCTTTTCCATGAAGTCCATTTCCGGCGGGATAATCATTTCCTGAGCCGACGATTTCCTGACAGCCGATGATGCTGTAATCTCTGGCATCCTGAAGCGTCATGTTCAGTTCTTTAACAAGACCGGGAATAATGATCGCATCATTTTGGAACAAGGGTAAGCCCCCGACCCTTCTGGTTGTCTCAATGGCCAGATCCCATAATTTTTCCGGTGTATCTTTATGGATGCGTAAAGAAACTGTCGGATCATGAAGGGAGAGTCTCGCTAAGGTTTCAAGGACCACATAGGTGACTGGATTTGATGCATCGTCACCGGTTATCTTGTTTACCCCACCGATAGTGGTATGGTGATAGGTAACACCTACCCCGGTATATGCGGCAATCCTGGGATTCGATGCCCGATAAAAGCAATTTGATTTAAGGAAAAATGCATCAACTATTTCTTGTGCCGCTTCCAATGTCAATCGGTTTTCTTTAAGATCAGCCTCAAGAAAGGGCCATGTATATTGATCAAATCTTCCAAATGCCAGGGCCGGGTGCCGGGCCTCCATATAAAGCAAAACTTGATACAGGATCACGCCCTGGCAGGCCTCCCAAAATGTTCTGGCTGGATTTTCAGAGAGCCATAAAAGCCCGTCAGCCATCTTTTTAAGCTCTGCTTTCCTGCTGGCATCAGGGCAGTCTTTTGCTTTTAAGGCACATGCCTTGGCATAGTTTTTGATCATCCCCGTTGCTGCATCACAGACAATAACGGCGCTTTTATAGAACATATATTTTTCAACATCATCCCCCATCAAATTGCCTTTATGTGCGTCAATCCAATGTTTTGCTTCGCTTCTAATCCTTCCATAGCCTTTGTTAATGATTTTTTCGTAACCCGCAACCAGATGCCCGGTATGAATGGGTGCTCTCATTTTTTCGCCCATTTCCAGAATCCCCAGGCCGGCAACCTCTTCAAAGCCATCCGGTCCCCAGGAATCAAAATACTGAGTAATGGTTTTATCCTTCCAGAAATCCTGATAACTCATAAACCGCTTTATCTCATCTTCACTCATGCTTAAATGAACCCCGGATTTGTCGGTGCGGTGATACAATCCATCATCCCAATATTCCCAAAGCGCCTTGTCCTCCAGTTCGTTCCACAACCAACTGGCATCCCATTCGGGCCACATGCCTGAACCTAAAAACGCTTTTCCGATATTTCCAACAATTAGTTCAAAGTCCTCTACTCTTGTCGTCATTTTTGTGCAAATCTCATGGGTCACTAAAGCCGTTTTTATACTTGGGGGAACCTTATCGTATTTTTGATAGGCACCTGTTATGAGCTCCACCCTTTGTGCATCCACCGCAATGACCCGGTCTCTCACAAGCTGTCTCATCTGGTTTATTCGTTTGGTTACCGGTCTAAATTCATACATCATCTTTTTTCCTTTCTGATATTTTTTAATTTAACCGTTTCTCTGTTAATGATAAAGCACCCAAAAATCATTTTAATGTGACTTCCAGGTGCCGGTATTTGTTTTAGTTGCTTAAGGTCGTCATTGTAAAATAGAGAATCATATCTTCAATGCATTGCATCGTCTCATCAACGTCGTCTTTCGCTTCTTCCGGAATGCCATATTTTTTCAAGGTCTCATCCAAATCTGTATAATAGTCGCTTTTAATTTTTTTCTCCATCCTGTGCCTCCTAATTCTTTCCATATTCATGAACCGTATCGATAAGGGGTTGAAAAAGATCCCAGTTTATTTGTCCTGCTGTTAGAATGGACTTATCGAAATTAAAGATATACTTACCATCCACTGCGAGGATGTCCAAATATTCCTTCGCCTTATCACAGACTTCCTCTTTTGTTCCACTTTTCATCAGACTGACGGGGAAGAGCCCTGAAATAAGGTGCTTATCACCAACTTTTTCTCTGATCGTTTTGGGATCGCCATACTCAAATTGAAGCTCGCAACCAGGGGGCAGTTCATTTAAATAATCCAGCAAATGCATCCAGTTTTCTTCACAGAAGATGTTGATGCCAAAGCCCTTTTCATAAATTGCCCAGACCGTTTCCTTAAAAGAAGGCCACCAGAATTTTGCAAAAAATTTCTCTGACATAAAGGTTGGCATATGCAGAGCAAAGAAAATTCTGGTCAATCTGCTGGGGGTTTCTACATGTCGTGGGCAGCCGGCTTTGATCATCAACGGCGTAATCAGGTTAACGGCTTCAAGCACTTCGTTCGGCTTTCTGCGGATATCGACAAGTGCCCCCGTGAAGGAGCGAAGGTAATCCGCCAGATAATCAAAGGGGGCTCGACTTATTCCCACAAAAGTCGGAAATGCCGACTTATCGTATTTTTTTATCAATGACATATTACACTGGGCGATTTTTCCATTGATATAATCGTTTGCCTTGATTGTTTTCGCCATTGCCAGAGCGGCCTTCATTGGCGGTGCATCAAATTCTGTAAAGAGCCTTGGAATAACCGTTTCCCAGATAAATTTCAAGGGGTCCGCCAAAAGCAGGTCGTATTCATCCGCTTCCATACCATGAACATTGGGATGCTGTATAAATCCATCTTCTCCCATTACATTGGTTCGACTGCCGGTAAACTTATGCAACCATGGCGTACCTGGCCATGTGCCAATGAGCGTGTATGTGTCATATTTGGCGTTTATCTTTTCTGTCGCATCCAGTACCTTGGTAATACCATATTGGGCCAATCGCAAGTCATAACCAGCTAATTCCAGTGCCGCACAGGCGTTGACGCCCACTTTTTCGGGAACCCGATCCGGCTTATTCCCCGAATAAATATCCGTAAATAATTTTGTTTTATATTCTGTGCTCAATCTTTCTTTAATCACATTATCCCTCTCTTACTTAAATTTTTATGACTAGACATACATTCCACCATTTACATTAAGAACATGTCCAGTAATAAACGATGCCTGATCAGACGCTAAAAACAATACTGCATCAGCAACCTCTTCAGGTTCTCCACCACGCTTTAACGGGATTCTTCCGATAAGTTGTTGCTTAATTTTTTCCGGTATGCTATCTGTCATTTCTGTTAAAATAAATCCTGGTGCGACCGCATTTACCGTTATGCCTCTTTTACCCAGTTCCTTACTCAGCGTCTTTGTCATACCAATCACACCAGCCTTTGCGGCTGAATAATTCGTCTGACCAAAATTCCCCTCTTCTCCGGCAATGGAGGTAATATTAATGATCTTTCCGCTGCCATGGGGAATCATTTCTACCAGTACTTCCTGGATGCAGATAAACATCGATTTAAGATCCGTTTCTAACACACTGTCCCATTGTTCATCGGTCATCTTCGTTATTTGGGCATCCTTTGTTATCCCCGCATTGTTAATAAGGATATCGATTTGACCATAACGACTAATCGTTTTTGCGATTAAATCCTTAACCTCTGTCCGGCTGGTAACGTTGCAATTAACCGAAAACGCCTCTCCGCCTGCCACTTTGATCTCTTTTTCAACCTTTAAACAAGCCTCATAATTAATATCCGTTACAACGATTTTTGCCCCGGATTGAGCTAGCTTTAATACCATCGCTTTGCCCAGTCCCTGAGCTGAACCGGTGACAATGGCAACTTTATTATCGAGTCTCATTACTGCCTCCTTTCAAGTTCTTGCCGTTTGTGAGCTGGAAATCATACTATTTTTAAGCTGATTCCACTGCTCGTAAAAGATACTGCTATCCATCTCTTTTAGATCTGGTGAAATTCTCGGTGCAAATTCCATTGCCGGTAAGATGTCTCTTTCAATGCTGATCCCCGGTGCGATTTCAATGAGTGTCATTTCACCATCTTCTAAGGTAAAAACGGCCCTTTCAGTGATGTAAAGAACAGGTTGCTTTATTTCGGTGGCGTATTCACCGCTAAAGGTTATATGATCGACCTGATTCACAAATTTTTTTACGCGTCCCTCTTCGAGAATGCGGATTTTCCCATCCTTGATTTCATACTTTCCACCACCAGCAGTAAAGGTTCCACAAAAGATTACTTTTTTTGAATTCTGTGAAATATTGATAAATCCGCCGGAACCGACCACTTTTTTCCCAAATTTACTGACATTAAGATTTCCCTTTTTATCTGTTTGTGCCAGCCCTAGAAAGGTTGCACTAAGACCGCCACCATCATAAAAGTCGAATTGAGCCTCATGCTCAATGATGGCCTCGGCATTATAGGCTACCCCAAAATCATCGCCGGCACCAGGGATTCCACCATAAGTTCCCAGTTCCGTTGTCATCACCAGATCATCCGCAATTCCCTCTTCTGAGGCCACTCTGGCCACGCCATCAGGCATTCCGATACCAAGATTGATGATACCATTGGCATCCAGTTCCATGGCTGCTCTTCTTGCAATTATTTTTCGCTCATTAAAAAGCATTGGTTTGATTGAGTCCATGGACATCTTTAAATCGCCGACAAACGCTGGATTAAATTGTGTTCCCGTGGTTTGCATATGGTTTTCAGGACTGGCAACGACGATATAATCAACCAGCGCACCCGGCACCTTTACGTCCAACGGATGTAATGAGCCCGCCTTTGCCAGATATTCAACTTGAGCAATGACGATGCCGCCTGAGTTTTTTGCTGCCTGAGCCATCGGCAGCGCTTCCAGCAAGAGACCTTCTTTCTCCATTGAGAGATTTCCCTTTTGATCGGCTGTTGTGGCCCTAATAATTGCAACATCAATAGGAAATGTTTTATATCGCAGCCACTCCTGATTGTCAATTTCCATCAGCTCGACCAAATCCTCTTTGGTACATTTTGTTATTTTTCCACCTTGAAGCCTTGGATCGACATAGGTTCTCAGGCCTACCTTGGTAATGACGCCCGGTTTTTTCCCCGCAATCTCTCTCCACAGATGGGCCATGACCCCCTGTGGCAGCAGATAGGTTTCTATTTTATTTTCGGTTATGAGTTCGCCCATTCGCGGTGCCTGACCGGTGTGCCCTGAAATCAGACGCTCGGTCAATCCCTCGTATGCCAGGTGGTTCATCCCCTTATCTTTGCCATCCCCGCATCCACAGCTATGTACGATTGTAAGGTTTTTAGGCTGTCCCGTTTCTAAAAAACGCTTTTCCAGCGCAACTGCAATTTCTTCGGGAAAACAACAGAGTCCTGCGGTTGTCCATACCACCGTTGATTTGTCTTTAATTAAGCCCACTGCTTCACGGGCTAAAATTTGTTTACTCATTAAAAGCTCTCCTTCTTGTGCCTATTTGTAGTTAAACCAGCCCTTTTGTACTTTTTTTCCGATTCTGCCGGCATTGACGATTCTTTTTAAAACGATTGGCGGTGCCCAATTGGGTTGGGCCAGTTCGGTATGCATATATTTAAGGGTATCAAAGGCGATATCATTTCCTGTGAAATCCATTAGTGTGAAGGGGCCCATCGGGTGATTTAATCCCAATGTCATGGCCTTATCGATATCTTCTACCGATGCAATCCCCTCCTCCAAAACGAGTAAAGCCTCTCTAAACTGCGTTAACATCAATCGATTTACCACAAATCCGGGGGTATCTTTTTTGACCTCAATGCTTTCCTTTCCGATTGACCGGACCAATTCTTTAAGCGCTACAATAATCTCATCACTGGTATAGTATCCCCTAATAATCTCAACAAGTTTCATTACCGGGGCTGGATTAAAAAAGTGGAGTCCAACCATTCTTTCGGGTTGACTTAAGGCCGAAGCCATCTTAGTAATTGACATGGTCGAGGTATTGGTTGCAAAAATTGTTTCAGCCCGGCAGATTTTTTCCAAACTCGAAAACAACTGGATCTTCGCATCCATGTTTTCAGTAATTGCTTCAATAATTAGATCAACCGCTGTCATCTCATTTAAGTCTATTGTTATCTTAATCTGACCTAACAATTCCGTTTTTTTATCTTCTGTCCATTTTCCCTTGCGAATCTTACTATCCAAAACATTTCCGATTGAAGCAAGGGCACGTTCGAGGTGATCGTTATTCACATCACTCAGTATGACGTTATATCCATATTGGGCCATAATATGGGCAATCCCGGTTCCCATTGCACCGGACCCGACGACTCCAATTGTTCTAATACCCATTCTGTTTCACTCCTTATTCTGTCGTTTTGCCGATCCGTCTTTATTTTCTTAACGCCGGTTAAAGAATCGACTCATTATTTAACGGATCTTTTCTTTACATTAATGATCACATTTCTCTTATGACCACAAAAAGATTCATACACCTAAGCTTGCTGGCTTTGTCTTTCCTTAATCTCCTCTTTCATTATCTCCAGATCATCCTGTTTTAGATTGTAAAACAGGATACAAATAAAGCCAAATACTGCTGCCACAGCCGGTAGTAGCGTCGCAATAAGAGCCACCCCCTGCTGAATCTCAGGTGTTGGAGGCATTCCACCAACATAGCCAATTGCTGCTAACGCATAAGCTGCGATACTGCCTGAAATAACCATCGCTATTTTA